>CAIOTO010000091.1 GCA_903861255.1 uncultured Alphaproteobacteria bacterium
ATACCTTTGTTTGTCAATTTTATGTATACTCAATCTAATCATTCAAAAATGTTTAAATTTATGCGCCGCACATCAAAATCTGGAACAACAGCACTTATTTTTGGGTATGCCTTTTTGTACCTGCCAATTATCTTTTTGGTTACATTTTCATTTAATGAATCACGTTTACCCGGTGTTCGGACTGGGTTTTCGTTGCGTTGGTATGCCTTGCTATTTGAAAATACTGCGCTTCTTCGGGCGGTATTTACGAGTTTTCAAATTGCCGCTATGGCCGCCACATTTTCAGTTGTTTTGGGGACCTTCGCAGCAATCGCCATGGTCCGTTTTGGTAATTTTAAAGGGCGCACACTGTTTAGTGGATTAATTTCAGCACCACTTGTTATGCCTGAGGTGATTACTGGTCTTGCGCTTCTGCTTATGTTTGTAACATTTGAGCGCTTAATTGGTTGGCCCTCAGAACGTGGGATGATGACGATTACAATTGCGCACACAACGCTTGCTCTGTCATATGTATATTTGGTCGTTAGATCACGTCTTTTAGACTTTGATCGTTCAATCGAAGAAGCAGCCCAAGACTTAGGTGCACGTCCAGTTACGGTGTTTTTAAGCATTACATTGCCTTTGATTGCGCCAGCTTTGCTTGCAGGCTGGTTATTGGCCTTTGCTTTGTCACTTGATGATGTGGTCTTGGCAAGCTTTTTGTCTGGGCCAGGTGCTACGACGCTTCCTATTTTGATCTTTTCCAGTGTACGGCTTGGCGTTACGCCAGAAATTAATGCACTGGCTTCGATTATTGTGGGGATTGTTAGTATTGGTGTTTTGATTGTTGGTTTGATTGTGATGCGATCAAAGGACTGATTTATCCGATAGCGCTTTGTAGTTGCGCTGGGTTTTCAACACTCGCGAGCATTGTAAAAAATGCATGTTGTTTGTCAAGATGCGTTGTTTTTGAGTCTGCCCAAAAACGTGTGAGCGTTAACCAAAGTTCAGCTGATTGTCCATTTTTAGCAATAAGAGCTTCTTGATAGATAACATCGAAAAGAGTGGCGGCTAACATGTCATACATGTTTTTATCACCCGATATAACGCGGTCACAAATTTGTTGAATGCGTGAAAAATTTCCCTGGTGCGCCAATTGCAGTAGTTCACGCGCTTCACTTCTGAAGGGTAGCTCACGTGCTGATTCTTTTTCATCAATTAACGATAAAATCTGACAACGCGAACGTATGGTAGGCAGCAAGGTCCCAAGCGATTGACACAGCAATAAAAACAAGGTTCGCTGCGGCGGTTCTTCAAGACTTTTCAGTAAGCTATTTGCACAGAAACGATTTAAATCTGTTACTTGGTCAATCAAGATGATACGCCAACCAGGGATCAATGGGCTTTTGTTCAGAAAATCTGGCAAAACCGCTAATTGATCAATAACGATTTCTGCCGCGTCTTTGTTCTTTTGCAATAACAACAGATTACCGAAAGATCCATTTTTAATATGTCGCTCGACCAGATCTGCTCGCATGCCATGCCCGTTCGCGGGAGATGTAAAAACATAATGTATTAGCTGATCTGCAAACGTGCGTGCTTTGTGCGCCTCACCATGAATCAACCAACAAGGCGCCAAGTGTCCTGTATCAAAAAGTTCTGTGAGTCGTTTGAGATCTGCATCCATGATTAATCAACCAATTTATGGGCAAGAGCAGCCTCAAGGAATTCATCAATATCGCCATCTAGCACACCATGTGCATTTCCTTTTTCGGCGCCGGTGCGTGTATCTTTCACGAGTTGGTAAGGTTGCAATACGTATGATCTAATTTGATGCCCCCAGCCAATGTCTGATTTTCCGGCATTTTGTACATTGCTCTTTTCTTCACGCATGCGCAGTTCTCGCTCATACAAGCGTGCTTTCAACATCTTATAGGCTTGTGCACGGTTTTTATGTTGTGAACGGTCATTTTGACATTGTACGACTATGCCTGTTGGCATATGGGTAATGCGAATAGCACTTTCGGTTTTATTGACGTGCTGGCCGCCCGCACCTGATGCACGGTACGTATCGATACGGAGATCTTTTTCTTCGTACTCAACGGTAATATTTTCATCAATAACGGGATAGACCCAAACAGATGCAAAACTTGTGTGACGACGGGCATTGGAATCAAACGGAGAGATGCGTACAAGGCGATGCACACCGCTTTCGCCTTTGAGCCAACCGTATGCTTGATGCCCTTTGATTTGCATGGTGAGTGATTTGATGCCCGCTTCTTCACCTGGATTTTCATCCATCAGTTCAAGTTTAAACCCACGCTTCTCAGCCCAACGCATATACATACGTGACAGCATTTCTGCCCAATCTTGTGCTTCAGTGCCGCCTGCGCCTGCATTGATTTCAAGGAAACAATGATTATCATCCGCTTCACCAGAAAGTAGCGTTTCAAGCTGCAAACGATCCGCTTCACGCTTAAGCGTCATGAGCGCTTGTTCTGATTCTAGCGCTAAGGCTTCGTCTCCTTCTTCTTCGCTAAGTGCAAGAAGTTCTGTGTTGTCGACGACGGATTGTTCAAATTTTAGAATGCGCTGTATGGATGCATTGACTGCATCACGCTCTTTCAACAGAGTTTGTGCCTCAGTTGGGTTGTCCCATAACGTAGGTAATTCTGCTTGCTGATTTAGTTCGTTAAGTCGATTTTGCGCGGCATCAAAGTCAAAGATGCCTCCGTAGCAGTGCAACCGATTGAGCGATTGATTCAACGATTTGTTCGATTTCGGCGCGCATAAGCCTGTATTCCTTGTATTGCTAGAACGAATCTTCCATGATATGTGTTGGATGCCCGCCGACGATAAGTGCCCTACAAATCTGCTGTGCGTGATTTGCGTCTCTCGTTTCAATGACGGCGTCAACAAAAGCCATTTTGATCATCGTTTTATTGAAAAAGCGTTGGTGACTTATCTCGAAGATATTGCCGCCCGCTTTGCCAATAATTTGTGATAGATGTCCTAAGATACCAGGATTATCATCAATTTCAATCTTTAATCGAACAAGTCGTCCTTCATGGACAAGGCCGCGCATAAGCAAGCTGGATAATATACGTGAATCAACGTTACCGCCACATACGATCGTGCCCACACGTTTGCCTTTGAATAGCTCTGTGCCTGAAAGAATAGCTGCAATTCCGGCTGCACCAGCGCCTTCGGCAATTACTTTGTTGTTGATGATAAGTGATTCCATTGCATTTTCAATCATCGCTTCATTGACAATAAGCATATCGTCTAATACGTCACGCAAAATTGCTAAGTTTAAACGGCCTGGAAATTTAATGGCAATGCCTTCAGCGATAGTCTGGGATTCTTTACGTGTGCCAATTTGCACACTGTTCGGAAATAGAACTTCAGCGGTAGATGGGCAATACAGTGATTGTACGCCAATAATTTGAATCGCTGGATTTAGTTTTTTTGCAACAAGTCCAACACCGCTGGCAAGGGCGCCGCCGCCAATAGGGATCACTAGCACATCTAAGTTTGGTACATCCGCAAGCATTTCAATTCCTACTGAAGCTTGGCCTATAATGATATTTGGATCATCAAAGGGATGGATAAGTGCATGATTATTTCTTTTCATTAATTGCAGCGCAAAATCACGTGCATCAAGAACCGTTTGGCCGTGCAGAATAATTGATGCGCCATAGCTGCGTGTGCGCTCTACTTTTGCAATAGGGGTGTTTTCTGGCATAACAATCGTTGCCGCAATACCCATTTTCTGTGCATGGTATGCAACGCCTTGGGCATGATTGCCAGCTGACATCGTAATGACGCCGCGTGATTTTTCTTCATCCGTGAGACTATTCATACATATGTATGCGCCGCGTGGCTTAAAGGATCCCGTGATTTGGAGATTTTCAAGCTTTAGAAAAACTTCACCGCCTGTAAATTGGCTCAGCCAGTGTGATTTAATGGTTGGCGTGCGATGAACAACAGATTCAAGTTCTTTTGCTGCCAATTCAATTTTTTCAAAGGTGATTTGTTTGACGAGTTCTTTTGTTGCGTCAGAAGTCTCATATAGGCTGAGCGCTGATTGTTCCATAAATAATGCACCGGGGAATAGAACCACTTCATTAGTTATAAAACCTATGGTTGAAAAAACAAACAAAATTCATCAATTATGATATTTTAAAAAAATACCTGGGTGATTTGGGGCTGAAAAAGCCAGGAGGAAATACCTTCTGGCTTAGTTTAAAATATCTATTATTGGGTGGCATTGAAAGTTTTGGTTGATTGTTTAGTTGTTTTCATTATCTTCTGTAGGAACATCTGTTTTCACCACTAAAATATCTCCATCTTTTGATGTTTCTATTGTGAGTTGTGGTTGCGTGTGACTACCCCAGTTTATGTTTGCTTTCCCTGTTACTGATGGCGTGCCCTCTGCTTGCGATACGTTATAAACAGTAACGCCTGGTGCATACGGGTCGGTACACATTAGAATACCAAGGTTCATGCTCCCCGAAAGTGAAACTTTTCTGTCAACTACTACTATTCTGCTTCCTAGTTTAGTCTCTTCGTTAGTAGTTCCATCAATAGCTTTATCCATAGCGCTGGCACAACTGATACTAAGCATAAGTGATAATGCAAATTTTTTCATAAAAAAACCTTTAATTTATCGTAAATTATCTTGCAATATTATTTGTACCATTTTGCTTAACATTTGTCTAGTGGGGATTGTGAACTACATTTCTACGCATGCTTTTGTGTACGCTCAATTACTAACGCACTCACAAGCCCAAGTAACGCACAAGAAGATAGCATATAAAAAATAATGCGTGGGTTTGTTGTTCCCCAAAATGTATAGATGTTGGGTAAAAATGCGCATATGACATAACCTATGTTGTAGCATAGCGAAACACTAGTAAAGCGCACCTCTGTTTGGAAAAGCTGTGTGAGCCAGGGTAATGCGCAAGCAGTGCTTGCACACAAAAAGACTTGCCAAAGCAAAAGAAAACTGAATAATCCCCATTGGGTATGTGTATCCAATAAGCCAAATAGATGCTGACACGCAATGCAAAAGCCAGCACACGTACAGATAAAAATAGTTTTAATTCCTAAATGGTCGGAAACCCATCCGAAGAAGGGAACAAAAACCGCTGCAGCGATTAACCCAAGGGTCATTCCGCTGTAAACCGAAGTAGCTTCGAATCCATAGGCTGATATTAAATATGAAGCAAAATAGATATTCGTCATGACCATAGCTGCTGGAAATAGCATGAGTCCAATTCCAGTAAGTACGGATAGTGGGTGTTGGGCTATAGCGTTAAAGAGCGGTGTCCATGGCTTATTTAGCTTTTGGTTTTGTTCAATGCGTGAAAACTCAGGTGTTTCATACATACGTGTTCGTAAATACCAACTTATAAAAGCAAGCGCTCCACCTATGAGAAATGGAATACGCCAGCCCCAGCTGCTGATATCCGCGGCCGACAAGCTATATGTGAGTAGGGCTAATATCCCTGTTGCACACGTAGCGCCAACACAGGTGCTTGATATGACAAACCCACAGCTTATACCGCGCTTTTGTTCGCTATTATTTTCGCTTGCGATGGTAATTGCACCTGGTAGTTCTGCACCAAAGGAAAGACCTTGTGCCAAGCGGCAGCCGATAAGTAGAAGGGCGGGCAGGGTGCTGTATGTTGAGTTGAGTATAGTGTTTGTCGGGAGGAGGCCAATAAGTAATGTGGCTGAACCCATCAGCATCATTGCGCCCGTAAATGCATTTCTGCGACCTTTTCGATCTGCCAATTGACCAAACAGAATGCCGCCAAGTGGGCGGGCAACGTAACCAAGTGCAAAGACTGAGAATGCTTTTGCTGTGCTGACAACTGGATCGTTGCTTTGAAAAAAGAGAGGCATGATAAAGGGCATTAATAAGCCGTAAATCATGAAGTCGTAATATTCAAGAGCGACGCCTATGTTGATGCCGAGCTTGACGAGAGGGGAGTTGGTGTTAGTTGTGTTGGCTTTCGCGTGTGTGCGTATAGGTGAATGATTTGTGTTCGGGGGATTTTGTGTGGTTGATTTAAGAGCTTTCATACGTTTATTCCTCTGTTTTGATGAGTGGCATAAAGTTTTGTGTAGCGATCACAGATTCGGTATAGCACTCGTGTGGTTTGTTGGCAATGGGAAAACGTGGAACAAAAAATGATGTATTTTAATATTCGGAAATTTTTGATGAAAAATATATATTTTAACAATAATTTAATCTAACAAAATAACCATAAAATACAAAAAATGGCGGAAAGGCAGAAAATGTTAACAGATTTTTAAGAGCATTAACTATTTGTTAACAATAGGCATATATACTTATTTATAGGATCACTTTATTTGTGAGTTATATTGTGAATAATATTTTTATTTTTTTGATATTTGTGTTATTAATTCAGTGTTCATTTGCCTTTTCCTCAGGTATTCCTGGGGAAAGACTGGCAAAGCGTATGAGAACAGGTTATGACATTGCAGTACCTGCTCAGCAAGATCATTTAAATGAATATACAGAGGCAGTTAGGCCTAAACTTTCACAAACTCTGAGAGACGCAGTGCCCGGTGAATTGATTTTATCTTCAGGCTTCTTGGCAAAAGACCAAGATCCTTTGGATCCTAAATTCCCGGATAAATTGTAACTAGGATTACGTTTTCTGCGTGACCTCAACCTTGAGCG
>CAIOTO010000092.1 GCA_903861255.1 uncultured Alphaproteobacteria bacterium
ATCATTAGAAAGTCTGCAACAACGCCGGTCGAGCCGCGGGACGTCGTGAATTGAGCGATGATTGCAAATATAATTCTATCCGCGCATTTATGCGTCACACATGCTTTTGCCCTGGTGATACGATTCACCAATTGCTCTGAGAGTAAATATTATGCTGTTGGTTCAGAGTACTTGTTATCAGAATCAGTCAATTCCTCAGTAGGCGCTCTCTCAGGCCTATGCGGTGTAGTCACTTTAAAGAAATTATTCTCGATTAAAAGCTTTTGAATGGCGCGAGTTTCTGGATAAACTTTGGTCGCATAATCATACCCCCATTGTGTCGAGATCATTAATCCGCCGGCTCCCAAGCCGATTAATGCGCCTCCTATAGGCATAACAATACTTTTAAGAAGGATCTCTGGCCAAAGAGCGATGATTGGCCAAAAATGATAAGCAAGTACAAGCATTGCAATGCAAATAACGGTTCCCAGCAATGCATATTGCACGTTTTGAAAGTTCGGGAGCGTGCTACCGCGTGGTTGTCCTTGTCGCCAATGAGATGGATTAGTAGTATCTTGATTAAAATGAAATTCCAGGTCTGGCCAAAACTCGCACAGAGCCGTGATTAAGCCTGGTGTCAATGGGTCTTGAGGAATATACATCAAAGTGTCAAGTCTACGGTCTTGAGCCAGCGTGGCGATCAGTATAAATAGGTCTGCACGTTCTTTTTCATTTAAATAGCGATAAAGTTCTGGGCGCCCGATAATAGTCTTTTTATATAAAGGGATTGCTTGCTCACGGGCAAGATAGTTAAGATGATGCAATGCAGGAATCATCAAAGGAAACTGGGTCATGAAGTTATCAATGACAAAATCATCCTTAAAAAACTCTATGTAAAATTGCAAAAGGCTATCTGCATTACTGTTGTCATTGACGCGAAATAATTTTTCCATTTCGGTTTTGAGACTGTCTGCTCCAAAATGAGAGCTGCTTGCTAAAACTCTTAGTATTTCTCTATGGTTAGAGGTAATGGCGATATCCAAAGGGCTGACGCCGAAAATGGTTTTTGCCACAGGATCGGCGCCATTTTCGATGAGCCAGGAAAATAAAGTAGGTTCATTCCATTGTGCCGCCGCGTATAAAATGGATTTTCCGCCTGTCCTGAAGTTCAACAGATTAGAACTATCACATTCATAGTGAATTAAAGCCCGATTTTGTGCGAGATTGTCGGAGAGGCTGCGTACTAAATGGCGCATATCTTGGCCACCTTCTTTCAAACGATAACCTTCTCTAATCATACCTTCTATCTTGTCTTCTTTTGTTCTATTTCCGATAGTATTTCTATGATAGTACAAATAAAATTCATTGGTTGCGATGTTAGTAACATTGCGCTGAATGGTATACAAAAGATAGTCTTGAGCCTCTTTAATCACATCGAAAGCTTGTTCCGCACGGTCTTTATTTAAGGGGTTTTTGTCAGGGTAAAACTTAAGGGCCAAGCGTTTATAATTTTTTTTAATCTGCTCCTCAGTATATTTTATCTCCAATGGGCGGTCATTCGGTGAAAGATAAACAACTTCAGGTAGTTCAAACAATGCTTGAGGACTTAAGTTCTTTGTTCTCCAGGCAATGATGGTGTCGCATTGTTCTTGAAAAGATGCTTGATTTTGCAAAATGACAATCCAATCTTGTGGTTTATTAATTGCGCATAATTTATATTAAAAAACCAATTAAAGCAAGTTAACGAAGAATGCCTCTGTATCGGTTTGCGCATCCGTAATGCCATTAAAAATTATTTTTTATAAATATGGATTTTTTCCAACCGGTGCGGTATGTTGAGGATGCTGGGCTATGTCTAGCCAATTCATTATGCTAATTAAGGATGTATCATGAGACGGACTTTAATAC
>CAIOTO010000093.1 GCA_903861255.1 uncultured Alphaproteobacteria bacterium
GTAATAAAAATGATTAAAGAAATAGCACGTTCGATTGTAATTCTAATTATATTCTTGATGCTTAGCATTCAATATACATATGCTGAGACGCCGCTTACTCCAGATTTTAACACACTGACTCCCTCAGACATAAAAGCACTCGAGACACTTGAGGCGGCTGATGATTATCGTAATGGCCGCTGCTTGCCCTCGGCAGGAATTGTAATTATCGTATCTCCACGTATGCTTGATATTGAAGAGGCCTTGCGTTTATACAAACAGGTATTTAATGATAAGACTGTAAATCCAGATCTTAGAGCCCGTGCAAAAATTAACTATGCGACATTTTATCCAGGCGTTACGTGGCTTGATAACGTTGTTAATACGCATGCAGAGCATTTAGCTTATGCTAAAAAGTTACTGGCTGAGGTTATTGAATCATCAGACATATCAACTGACATCAAAGGTTGGGCAAAACGTCAGTTGGCACAGATTTGTCTGGACTATAGATTTGATGGAACAGCACGGTATGAGGGGCCAGCGGGATGCCTAGCTGACTCTGAGAAGCGGTCTAAACAAGACGCTGAAAAAGGATTTTTGCTTTTAAATGAAGTTATTCAGGATCAAAACCTTTCCGTCGAAACCCGCGCCCGTGCGAAAATGCAACTGGCACATGCGTATCTGCACAAACCATTTATTACACCTGAAAAGTTCGAAAATGCGATCACTTTAGTAAATGAAGTTATGAATGACGAAACAGTTCGATATGATTTAAGAGTTGAAGCATATCTATTACCCATTAATGAAATAACGCCAGAAATAGAAAAAAGCCAGAAGATGTTGGATGCGTATGAATACGCACTTAATGAATCTATTTCGGACAAAATGCGTACTTACGTCAAGGAAAAACTTGCTCGCCACTATATGTATATCAATGGTTGTTCTGATGATTGGCGGTGTTATGACGGTAGTTTGACGTATGCAACGCCAGACATTGATCCATCTGAAAATATTAACATCACAAAGAAAGAAGCCCTTACCAAGGCGTTTCAACTTACTCAAGAATTGGCAGATGATACAAATAGACCTTTAAAGAATCGTCTAAAACACAAAAAAGAGCTTATAGATTTACATAAAAAAGGACATTCAGGACTTCCGCCCGCCGAGGCACACGAAAAAACAGAACAAATGAACGTAGACCTTATCGAGATAAGCAAAGCATTCCCGCGTGAGTATTTTGAACTGCGCATGCAAATGGCGTTCGAAATGTATCGTCAAATGTATGACTCTTTAAGTAAAAAAGATAAAACATCAGCACCTAAAATTGCTTATGAAGCGTATGCAGCATTATTAGATGATAAAAACATTCTTATAGAATACCAAGCACGACTGAGGATGATAGTTGGCTTTATATATTTGATGAATAATTCTGAAGAAAAAATTGCCTATGATGGAAGTGTTGTTGCTCCCAAAATGCGTGTGTTGGTAAATGACGTGATTGATCACCCTGATTTACCATTTGAATACCGCCAAGGAATAAGGATTGGCTTAATGCATATGTATGCAAGAAGTTGTGGAAAGAAACAAATAGAAAATGAAGGCGATATTCTAACAGAGATTTATCGATTGTATGAGGAATTGCTAAATGACCCCAGTCTAACGGATGCAAAACGAGATATCGCAAAGATAACGTTTCAAACATATGTGAACAAATCAAAAATTGTAAGGAAATAGGATACATTATTAAAACGCGTCTACTGTCATCCCCGCGCAGGCGGGGATCCAGTGGCGCTAAATTTATAATTCACACCAATCGAGGCTTTAAATTATATTCTGCTTGGATTCCCGCCTGCGCGGGAATGACAATTGAACAGTGAAAATGACAGCGCTTGTATAGCCGATGAACAGCATTGACGTGCGTTCACCGCAAAATCTCGCGTTTTCCTGAATGATTCGCTGGACTAATCAGCCCTTCTTTTTCCATCTGCTCAACAATACGTGCCGCGCGGTTATAGCCAATCTGCAGATGCCTCTGGATAAAGCTGGTCGATACTTTACCTTCGCGCATGATTACCTCAACCGCTTGATTGTACGTTGCGTCGCCGCCTTTGGCTTCACCACTATCCGATTCTGCAAATTCCTCGTCATCATCCGTGACGCCTTCAATGTATGACGGTTCGCCTTGTGCCTTTAAGAACGACACAACGCGTTCCACTTCATCGTCGCGAATGAATGGCCCATGCACACGGCTAATGCGCCCACCACCCGCCATATGAAGCATATCACCTTGCCCCAACAACTGTTCTGCACCTTGCTCGCTTAAAATGGTGCGGCTATCGATTTTTGATGTCACCTGGAAACTGATACGCGTTGGGAAGTTCGCTTTAATCGTGCCTGTGATCACATCCACGGACGGACGTTGCGTTGCCATAATAAGGTGGATACCCGCCGCACGTGCCATTTGTGCAAGACGTTGAATAGTGGCTTCAATTTCCTTGCCTGCAACCAACATCAAGTCAGCCATCTCATCGACAACGACGACAATGTAGGGTAGTAATTCGTAATCTAATCCTTGGTTTTCAAAGATAGGCTTACCCGTTTCAGGATCAAAACCAGTCTGCACGCGGCGCACAAGAACTTCGCCAGTACGACGTGCCTCTGCCAGGCGTGTGTTAAATCCATCAATGTTACGCACGCCAAGCTTAGACATCGCGCGATAACGATTTTCCATTTCTTTCACTGCCCATTTAAGCGCAACGACAGCTTTCTTTGGATCCGTCACCACAGGTGTCAACAAGTGCGGAATATCGTCATAAATCGACAATTCCAACATCTTTGGATCGATCATGATGAACTTACATTTCTCAGGCGGTAATTTAAACAGCAACGATAAAATCATCGCATTCACCGAAACAGACTTACCTGACCCGGTCGTACCCGCCACCAAAAGGTGAGGCATTTTCGACAAGTCAGCAATTACCGGATAGCCGCCAATGTCTTGTCCTAGAATAAGCGGCAAACCAACTTGTGTTTCACTATATTCACGCGCATTCAATAGTTCGCGTAAGAATACCGTCTGACGCACACGATTTGGCAATTCAATACCAATCACATTTTGTCCAGGGATTGTTGCAATACGCGCCGAAAGCGCACTCATTGAACGCGCAATATCATCAGCCAAGCCAATAACGCGTGATGTTTTGATTCCTGGTGCGGGCTTTAATTCATACAACGTGACAACAGGGCCTGGACGAATATTAACAATTTCACCACGAATACCAAACTCAGCTAAAACAGATTCAAGCAAACGTGCTTGTTCTTGTAACACCTCAGGCATGATTGCTTGCGCCTTTTGAATTGTTTTATCCAATAAGTCAAGCGGCGGCAAATGATAATCACCAGTGTTCATTAAATGTTCTGGCAATTTAAACTCATTCTTTTTTGTTTTTTTCAAGGCAACTTTGGGTGAAACTTCCTCACACGCAACAGCCGAATCATTCGAAGCCTCATCATCGTACGCGCCATCGTCATCATCCATATGCCGCCAGTCAATTTCAGGGATTTCATCAACCGTTTCAAAGCGTACTTTTTGATGCGCATTATCCCATTCGGAAATATCATCATGTTGGTTGTATTTTTCTTCTTTACCGAACGCAAAGACGACGTTCGTAAAGTGCGATAGTGTTACATAGATCCATTTTACGGCACGACTCATGCGAAGAATTGCTTGCTTCAATTGCTTGATCGATAAGCCAGCTGCATACCAGGCGCACATAAACCCAATAACAAATAACGTTAAAAGAGCCGGCTTTAGCAAAAATAATACATGATGCAATGCTAAAAATTTTCGGGCATTCCAAAACAAGAGAAAACTAAATACGCCGCCTTGACTTGGAATGTCAGCAAAAATCGAAATTGTTGATGTTTTTAAATGCGGGTCAAAAATTGGGAATCCTGTCAAAAACATGCCGAAACAAAGTGTCGATACAAATGCTGCAATCCAACGTATGGGTGATAATGCAAATGTTTGCTGACGAACAAGGCGGTATCCCCAGATCGCAACAATCATAATCCAAATAAACGTCGCAAAACCAAAAAACTGTAACATTATGTCGGCGCAATACGCACCGAATAACCCAAGCCAATTAGCCGGCGTTTGCAATGTTGCCGTGTTCAGACTTGCATCAATGGGAGAATACGACGCAAGCGATAAGATAAGCGCCCCCGTCATGAGGATCAGACAAAGCCCCAGTAGTTCTTGAAAGCTGCGTTTAAAGAAATCGACAAGTGCAATAGGTAGGAAACGTGTTTGTGTGCTTTGCATGTGTTTAAATAATTATTTTTTCTAGTTACGTATTAATATGTATATAGCACACATAGAGTGTACTTTAAAGGTTTTGATTATTTTGGGTTTGGGTGTGAGAATCTTTCTAGCAGCTTAATTGTTTTTTGATTTTATTGAGGAATCCTGTGCCAATAAATGATACAACTTTATCTATATCGGACTCAGAATCAAGAAAAGCTGGATGAAAATAGCCACCTGGAACGTTAACTCAATCAAAGCACGCCTGCCACGCGTATGTGAATGGCTGGAATCAGCGCAGCCTGACGTTGTGTTGCTACAAGAACTCAAATGCCAGACAGAGGCCTTTCCATATGAAGCGATCGAGGATGCAGGGTACCAGGCCGCTGTATTCGGGCAAAAAACCTATAATGGCGTCGCAATTCTGGCACGTGGTGGGATCGAGGATGTCACGTGTGGTAATCCCTATTTCGAAGACGCACAAGCCCGCGTGATCGAGGCCGTCGTTGATGGGCAATATCGTGTGATCAGCGTGTACGTACCAAATGGCGAGGCTGTCGGTACCGAAAAATATGCCTACAAGCTGGCGTTCTTTGAAGGTTTTGCAAAACTGCTGGAGGATCGTTTGCGTTTTGGCGAAAAGCTGATCGTGGGCGGTGATTTCAATGTGGCACCAGCTGATTTGGACGTCTATAACCCGGAGACGTGGAGGGGAAGGGTGCTATGCTCTACCCCTGAACGTCTCGCGCTAAGGTCACTCATTAACCTGGGGCTTACCGATGTGCTGCGCGCACAGAATCCGCAAGCTGAAGGGCTCTATACGTGGTGGGATTACCGCAGTGGCGGGTTCCCTCAAAATCATGGACTGCGTATAGATCATCTCTTGCTATCGGCAAAAGCTATGGATGCGGCGTCAGGTGCAGGCGTTGATCGTGACACACGTGGGTGTGAGCGACCATCAGACCATGCCCCTGTTTGGGTAAGCCTTAAGGAATAGAAGTGAGGGAAAATTAGATGGTATCGGTCTCATCTTCAGCTGCATTTAATGAATCCAAAGCGGACGAAAAATCCTCAACTTGTTTTGCTAATTCTATGTATACATCTTGTCCGAAATTATTTTTATTATCATAAAATGGTTTTCCAGGAACATATACTTGTTCATAATACTCGTCCGAACGGTAGATATCCAAATCATCTGAACGCATGCTTTTGTCAATTATACATTTATCTTTTTCGGTAATTGCTTCCTTTTTATAAAAATAAGAGAGCAATTTATACGTGTACCACTTCTGCCAATTGTGCATCAGTCGAGCATTTTCAATTTTTTGTTGTGCGGCAGTTAATGTGCTATCAAATCGGTCAACTGAAAAATAATCATGATTGCTGAATTTTTCAGCTACGTCGTTAAACGCAATACCAATTACTATGTCCTCACATTTGGGTTGAAGTGCTGTTACCTTGCTAAGAATGGAGCTAATAAATTGTTCAATGCCAGCAGGGTAGGTAAGATCAGCCGAAATATCTTTTTCAAGGTATTCTTTTAATTGAGCAATGTTTTGATCAATTAAAATTGCAGATGTAGCAGCTACATCACTATTATTAGTATCTGGCATGTCCGTAATTTCACTGGCACATATCTTTTTACAGCTGAGCAGCGAGAAACACACAATTATTGTCAAGAGTGTAGCGTGGGCTGATTTAATTTTTATACACATTTTGCGGTGCCTTTTTTTATTTTTATTAATGCACATTTGAATGGCATATTGGAATTAAAAAAGACCTTTGTCAAGAGGTCTTTGATCGTCTAAATTGCAAAAAGTATAGGAACTTAATGTGGGGTCTTAGGTTCTGTATTTATTTTATATCGATTAATATTCTAAATATTTTTTTGGTTATCCTGTTACAGGATACGCTGATTTGAAATGCCAAGCCACTGTGTGTGAATTACCAGGAGTGTGGTTTGCTAATATAATATTAAGCTTTTTCATTACTATCGGTCTTAATCGACCTTCACCTATTGCATAAGGAAATTGGTAATGAATTATAATATCTCTTTTTCGTGTTGCTATTTGATTGTGATAAACCACTTTGCATTCAATGTAGACAATATTATCTTCCAGAGTAGGAGCTTGTCTGCTGTCCCTATTTTCCGGATATTTTTGAATTACATTTAGCAACACATTTTCTGGTAAAATTAGATTTAAAACAAAACGAATGTAATGCATCGCCGCGTGTACATTGGCAGCATAAAAACGTGTTTTATCTATATCACCCGAGATCGCTTGAGCACCTATATGTATATTGCGCACATGTTTTGTAAAAGCGTTTAACCTTATCTGGTTGTAGTAGACATTTTGAATAACTGCAATCAACTCCTCTAATGAGGGAGTAACACCCAATGGAGTAATACAATTTTGGAGTCCTGGTAGAGTGGGGGAGGGAACCACAATGAAATTTGGATTTGGTGCACCAGCGGCAGTAGGTACAGGGAGGTCTGCGATGCCTTCTGTTCCTGTTACAAGTGCCTGCTCGGGAGCTTCGCGTATAGCCTTGAATGCATTGAATGCCAACTGCGCTTCTGGTGCTGTGATAGTTGGGTCTAAGGTTCTAAGTGCCTGTGTTGCTGTCACCTCAATAGGACTAAGTATTTCAGCAAGTTGTTTGACCATTTGCTTTGAAAGAGCTTTTATAGCATTATTTATTACAGTATTAACCTGCGTGATGTTAATGTTTCCTACAGCAGGTAAGCCAGCCACATTTGGTATGCGATTATCAAAAGCCGTTCGTACAGCATCTCTCAATGAGGTAGGATCAGAAGCGATGCGCGCAAAACGTTGAATAGCATTAGCAGGACCAAGAAAGATATGGTTTAACGGTGTGGTAATTGCGATATTCGCTGGATTAACAGCGAGAGCAGCTTCACTTATACCAACAATGGCATTCACAAGTATGTGAGTTAAAACAATAAATTTTATTAATATTTTAAATTTCATAATAAATAAAAACCTTCTTTTGTTCTTTGCTCAATCTATTTTTAAATGAGACACTTAACTAAAGGTTGATAATGTGCTATTCTGAAAAGGAAACTTTTCAGGAGACAAGCTATGTCAGTAAATTGCAAAAAATGCTCAAGCACAGATCGTGTGAAAAATGGATTTATTCGTGGGTATCAAC
>CAIOTO010000094.1 GCA_903861255.1 uncultured Alphaproteobacteria bacterium
GAGATTATTAGTGTTCAAACTCCTATTCTCGAGGTCTTTTTTTATTAAGGCAAGGGGAGGACTCGGCTACGGCGCTTAATGGATTGCGCGCCTTCGTCCACCCCCCTTAAAAAGTCTCACATCTCTCTGACCCTAGACAGGAATATGAGCAAAGCAGATGTTGTTGTGTGTTTTGAATACAGATAAGTATATGAGAATATTGATGTATTGTTGTGGTGTTGTGCAAATATTTTTTTTCACGTCCGACCAAATAATCGTTCGATATCCTTTTGATGCAGTGTCACATAGGTAGGACGACCGTGATTGCATTGTCCTGAATTTGGCGTTGCCTCGATTTGCCGCAGAAGTGCGTTCATTTTAGCTAATGATACCAAAAGGATGATGGAACATATCTATTTATTTTTATTCTCCAGCCCTCAAATTCTTTATAGTCTTTGTGACCTTTTGGCAGTTTGTAATTTGAATAGATTTTACTCGATTTTTTCCCAGAGCATAATGCCAGGTTATGTTGATCTTTTGCGTGTCCTTGATCAGCCGCTAACTTATAATATTGAATGGCTTTTGTTAAATTCTTTTTGACACCTTCGCCTTTTTCATAACAAAGACCTAGTTTGTATTGCGCTTTTGCATGTCCTTGATCTGCAGCGCGTCTAAAGAACAACGCTGCTTGTTTAAGGTTTTCTTCCACACCACTTACTTTTTCCAGGTAAATGCCAGGGATACTTCGAGCAGCACGCGCCTGAGCATTGGTGAATTCGTGATGATGTGTTGCTTCGGAATTTTTTGTTATTCCTTTACCAGTGCTATAGCATCTTCCAAGGTTATATTGGCCGTCTGCAAGTCCTTGATCTGCTGCAAGCTTGTAAAGCCTTACTGCTTCAATAAGATCTTTTTCAACACCTATTCCATCTTCATAACACTTGCCAAGATCTGCTTGCGCCGTTGCATCGCCATGCTCAACGTTAAGTTTTAAACAGCTAATTGCCTCTGTCAGATTTCCTTTAGCACTATAGTCTTTGAAATAATTTGCAATATATAAATTATCTATTGAATCATATTGATTTGATATAAAATGTGCAATTTCAACATATACTTCAGGGGAGGTTGTCAGTATCATCGCTGCGCCACTAAAAAGAAGTACGATTAGTTCTTTGAAAGTTAATTTTCCCATATCAATATCCTTTCATTGGATATGCTTTATATGGGTATTTTTGTCGATAATATCAATATTTGTGCGCGGAATATTTTTCGTTAATTGGTTAAATGTATTTAGGTGCGTCCAAATAACCGTTCGATATCCTTTTGATGCAACGTTATATATGTTGGGCGACCGTGATTGCATTGACCGGAATTTGGTGTTGATTCGATTTGGCGCAGCATGGCGTTCATTTCAGTGATAGACAAGCTTTGCCCAGCACGAATGCTGGTGTGGCATGCGTGAGTTGATAAGAAGTCCAGCAACGCCTCGTGGGATGTCAGTGTTGCATGCTCATCTGACAAATCAGTTAATAGATCCTGGATCATAGGTTCTGGGTCTGTATTCTTTAGTATGGCAGGAACTGATCTGAATGCAGCTTGATTCCCGAATAGTTCAAAATCAAAACCCAATTGCTGTAAGGCAGTCCTTTGTTGTTCGAGTGCTTCGCATTGACGTTCATCAATGGTAACAACCAGAGGTGCCATGAGTAATTGACGTGCGGTGCCACCACTTAAATACTGCTGTTTTAATTTCTCATAGACTATGCGTTCATGTGCGGCATGTTGATCGACAATGATTAAGCCATCAGTGGTCTCAGAAACGATGTATGTTTTTGCAATTTGTGCTTTTGCGTGACCTAAAGGGTAGTCAGGTAATGAAGTGTGGTTTGATAACTCTTCAAAAAAGGGAACCTCATCGGAATGCATCGCAGGCGCATATGTTGGGCGCGTCGATGATTCATTGCGCGGAGCGCTTAAAGACGATGTCATGAATGGATGCACACTCTGTCGCATGCTGGGGTAGGCACTTGTCGATCCACGATAATCTGTTTGCGGAGCAGCACTATACATTTGCTCTGGCTGCCGTTGAAAGCGCATGAGTGCTTCACCGGTTAGATGCGATGCCGTTTCACGTCCATGACGTTCTAATGTGGATTTTAATGTGCCAATCATAAGCGATCTGACGCCTTGCATATCACGAAAGCGCACTTCTGCCTTTGACGGGTGTACGTTAACATCGACTTCAGCCGGATCAACAGTTACAAACAGTGCAACCACAGGGTGCCTGCCGCCCTCTAAGTAATCTTGATAAGCAGCTTTTAACACGCCAAACAAAAGTTTGTCCTTTACTGGGCGTTGGTTGACAAAGAAGAACTGTTCGGTCGCTTGGCTTTTATGAAAGGTGGGTAGTGAAATGACGCCGCTAACCGATATGCCGTCGCGCTCTCCGTCGGCTAGACGTAAATTATCGAGGGTTTTTTGCCCTAAAACATCGGCAAAGCGTTCGCCTAAGGTTTCGCGTGCAGTGTAATCAAAGACAGTGCGTTCTTCAGATTTAAATTTAAATGAAACGGTGGGGTAGGCGAGTGCCAATCGTTTGAAGATGTCAATGCACGCTGAAAGTTCAGTTGTGTCTGACTTTAAAAATTTAAGGCGCGCAGGTGTTGCGTAAAATAAATCTTTAATCGTAATGCGTGTTCCATGGGTTGGGAAAGAAACTGGTTTAGGTGCGCTAAGGACGCCGCCTTCAACCATAAGTTCCATCGCCATAGATTGGTTACTGTTTTTAGGATGACTGGTGATGGATAGTCGGCTAACAGAACCAATAGAGGGCAGGGCTTCGCCGCGAAAACCAAGGGTCGTAATATTGAACAAATCGCCAGTTGGTAGCTTTGATGTTGCATGACGTTGAATGGCAATCATCATGTCAGATTCCGTCATACCGACTCCATTATCAATTACTTGTATAAGGCTTTTTCCGCCATCACGGACAAGAATATCAATTTGCGTCGCTTTTGCATCAATTGCATTTTCAACCAGTTCTTTAAGAGCAGCGGCTGGCCGTTCAATAACCTCGCCGGCAGCAATTTGATTGATAAGTGTTGCGTCAAGTTGGCGAATGATGGGGCGTGAAGAGGATTCGATTTGCGTTTCGGATGTTGACGAGAGTAAAGACGATGCAGTTGACATGATTATTTTTTGATAAGAGTTGTTATTTTCTTTGTACACTATTTGACATCTTTCATCGAGTAGATAGTGAAAAAATAAACCTATTTTGATGTACACAGAGTTTGCATGAGTGGCTGAGTGTCGTATGAATAAGGTATAAAAGTGACGTATTTGATTTGTCACAAAATTTTATATTTTTATCTTAAAATACATCGAATCTAACAAAAAGAACTCTTTCACGATTTTTTAATTCATTTTAAGACAAAATCATGCTAATAATAGATTGTTATTGTACTTGTAATTACTGTTGAAAAGTCATATAAGAATAATTCGAAGTTATAGATTCGCGTTTCGTGACGCATTAAAGAGTTAGCATGAATAATGTAGTGGTTGGGTGCGCGAAAAAAGTAGTGTTGGTGGCATTGTTGTTTTGCCTGCTGAATGCAGGTGTTCTCAACGCTATGGAAGAAGAATTATTAGATCAACAATTAGTTTCTAGTTCTACTGTACAACAAAAAGCAGTTCCGAAGGTTGATTGTGATACTTGTTTTTCATCACTCAGTTTTCCTGAATCTTGGAAACCTTCAAAATGGTCTTTCAGTTTTCCTGAGTCTTGGCACTATTCAAAATGGTCTTTTAAAAATAAAAAGCAGAAGATTGCCGTTCAGCTGCCTGCGGCACTCGAGAGTAAAAAATCTGAAAGTGTGGATGGTGATCGTGTAGAAAATTATGAAGACGACGAAAGCATTACAGATAAGGAGCTTACATACGAGACTATTAGCCGTCAAAACTCAGCTACTCCGATAGAATCCGGGGTGGCAATGGTTTATCGTAGCTCACTGCCTAAAATCGAGAGTTCTTCCGATGCAAGTGTAGATACTATTGTTGAGAGAAGTATCATTCGAATGCTTTTTGTTGAAGATGATGTTGAAATAAGCGAATCTATCGAAATAGTTCTAAAAAAATATAATGAAGACTTGTCGAAAAAATATAAAATTGATTATAAATTTTTAACCCATGGTTTTTTTGAGACACTTAACTAAAGGTTGATAATGTGCTATTCTGAAAAGGAAACTTTTCAGGAGACAAGCTATGTCAGTA
>CAIOTO010000095.1 GCA_903861255.1 uncultured Alphaproteobacteria bacterium
CAATAGATATTTTTAATAGTAATATTAAATATGTATCACGGATACTTATAAGAAATATAGAGACTCATCAAGCGGAAATTAACGCATTTCCTGAGGCAGTCAGGGATATTTTGTTAAAAATGAAAAAAGAAGTGCAAAGTGCTGTTCAAAGCAACCTATTAGCTGAAGGTAGTAGCCAAGTGGAATTTAAGGATAGACTAGGAGATTTAGCATGGGCTTTATCTAAAGCATCAAAAGGAACACCAAGTGCGACGGATGAAACTTTAAAGAAAATTAAACAGCTCTTTGATAGAATAATTACTGCTTCCTGATCATTTAAAAGATTTTTTGTTAGGCTTTATCTCTCATAATTTTATAGTTTTTTCAATATAACGTCGGGATTTATTCTCTGGCGTTTTTTATTTTATACATCCTAAAAAGTTTAACAAAAATTACACACTCAGTTGTTTCTATTTTCTAAGAAAAAAAGCAAGGCCTTAAAATTTGAGAAAAATAGTTAAGGACATCTCTAAAACCTTTTATATTTTATCAGTTGTGCTATTTTAATCTAAGAAATTCACATGTGGATAATAAAATGAAAAACATATTAACTTCTGTCAGTATTATAGCTCTTTTGAGCACGGCTGCGTGTGCAGGGGCTAACGCATCATTAGAAGCAAAAATAAAAGCGATTGATGAGCAAATTCGCAAAGAAGAACAACAACACAGCCATAATGCTAAAAAGCTTCAAGAGTTAGTCTCAGAATACAACAAGCTTGTACAAGAAAATGCCTCTGCTGAACAAAAAGGTGATGCGGCAAGCAACCCAGAGCAAACACACGAAGAAGCGATGGTTCAACGTTTAAAGGAACATGAACGCCGTATTGACGAGCTTGAAAAAACAGTTTCGTCTTTGCTTGGAAACAAAGGTATCCCAACAACAACTTCTACAGGCTCACTAGCGGCTGCCACAACAACCCAAGCTGTTGCAACCAGCACCACCTCGGTCACAACAGCAGCAGGACAAACAGAAAAATATGCCGCCGCTAATCTAGCAACAGAACAAGCAGAAGTTGGGCAAACACCGACTCTTGATACAAAAAGCCCTGCTCTCGCACAATTCAACCAAGCAATGGCTTTATTCAATGCTGGACTTAAAACAGGAAGCAAAGAAGATCTAAAGAATGCAGCGGAAGCATTTGAGCTGATTACAACAACGTATCCTGATGAAACATATGCGAACAAATCATTTGTTCATGGTGGTGACGCACACCTAAAGCTTGGCAACATTGATCACGCACAAAAATGTTATAAAGTTGCTATTACAAAGCCACTTGATAGACAAAATGCGATTAGGGCACGTCTTGGCTATGGTGAAACACTTATGACTAAAAATAATAAAGCAGATGCTTGCTCTCAAATTAAAGTACTTTCAAAAGAAACATTAGACAGTGAGCAGAAAAAACGATTCGACGCTCTAAAAACAGCGGCGTCATGTGCAGCAGATCAAGCAAAATCTGGTTAAAAGCGTGCAATAGTATCAGATTTCATGCTTCCTCTTCCTCTAAGCGATAATTTTCGCTATGATACATATCACGTATAGTTAATTATCAGATAAAAGGCATCGTTTATGAACATTACAAAGCTTATTCACCCAGAAGGTTGGCGCTTCGTTGGAATTTTTGCTCTTATAAGCATTTGTATTGGGTACTTCTCTCAATTTGGCGGATGGATCGGTTGGATTCTCACAGCTTGGTGCTTTTATTTTTTTAGAAATCCAAAGCGTCTAACACCGATTCGTGAAGGGCTCGTTATTAGCCCCGCTGATGGAAAAGTTGTCATGATTAAGGACATCGTTCCACCTGCAGAGTTTGAATTGGGTTCAGAGCCCTATACGCGCATAAGTGTATTTTTGAATGTATTTGACGTCCATATCAATCGCATTCCAATGGATGGAACGGTTAAAAAAGTAATTTATCACCCAGGGCGATTTTTCAATGCATCGCTTGATAAAGCTAGCGAACATAATGAACGTAATTCTATTGTCTTAGGTACGGCCTTTGGTGACATTGCTTTTGTTCAAATAGCGGGCTTAATTGCAAGACGTATTCGTTGTGACGTAGATCCTACTGATAACGTAATTGCTGGCAGTCAATATGGCTTAATACGTTTTGGCAGCCGCATGGACATATTCATACCAAAAACAATAAATCCTCTTGTCTGTGTTGGACAACGCATGATTGCGGGTGAAACTATTCTCGCTGATTTCAAAAGCGACGAATTACCACGTCAAGGTCATATTGTGGAGACACTCTAATGAAGTTCCGTCGTTCTGCAGATCATTTTCATCGAAAAACGCTTCGTTCGCGTTTGCCAGAACGATTTCGCGCACGCCGTAAACTTAAAGCCCAATCATTGACAGCAATGATTCCAAACATCACAACACTTATGGCATTGTGTTGTGGAATGACGGCAATTCGTTTTGCACTATTAGAAAAATGGGAACTCGCTATTGTTTCCGTTTTACTTGCAGCGATTTTAGATGCATTGGATGGCAGGTTAGCACGCTTACTAAATAGTGCTAGCCGGTTTGGTGCAGAACTCGATTCATTTTCAGATTTCCTCAGTTTTGGCATAGCACCCGCGTTGATCATATATCTACGTGGCCTACATCATTGGGGCGAAACGGGCTGGGCAATTGCACTCTTTTTCACTGTATGTATGGCACTAAGGCTTGCACGCTTTAACGTTATGAGCATTGATATAGATATGCCCTCATGGAAAGATGGCTTTTCAACCGGCGTCCCTGCACCTGCAGGTGGATTTATAGCGCTTTACCCAATTATAGTACAACATGCATTTCCAAGCATGGCACTTTCCAAAAATATTATCTATTATGCCTTTTTTATGTTACTTGCAAGCGCCCTTATGGTAAGCCGCATTCCAACGTTTACGCTTAAAAAAGTGGTTATCCCGCCTTCTTTAGTGCTACCATTCCTACTTGTTCTTTTTGTGATTGTTGGTTTGCTGTATAGCTATCCATGGCACATGCTAACGTTTATCGGCGTTATTTATCTTGGTTTAATTCCGTTCAGTATTGTTAATTTTAAAAAGCGTGAACAAGCCTGGGAAAGAGAAGAAGCTAAAAGTTCTGAAACAGAAGAACTTTAAAGAGGGATACGTAATGGTCGGAACGGCGGGATTTGAACCCACGACCCCTATCCCCCCAGAATAGTGCGCTACCAGGCTGCGCTACGTTCCGAACATGTGACGAATATAGCGTTCTTAAGGAGAGAAGGCAATGATTTTTGCGCGTGAAATGGATTTTGATTGGTCAAACAAACCGTCTTCTTGCTGTAAAATTCATGTCTTCGAAACACCATTCGGTTTATGGTTTTCTGAAATTGACACGAACGAATATATGCTTACCTTAAAACCATATAAACCACATCCTCATGACGTTGATCCTTATACGCCCCTGCCCTTTGATGATATTCCATTAAAAGCAAAGCCAATTGGTACGCCGTTTCAATTGAGCGTTTGGAAAGCACTCACCCAAATCCCACATTACTCTACCTCGCATTATAGCGGCGTCGCGTCGGCAATCCACAATCCACTTGCTGTACGTGCTGTCGGAACAGCCATTGGCCGTAATCCGATTATTGGCTTCATCCCATGCCACCGTGTGCTTGCTAAAGATGGTAGCATTGGCGGCTTTTCATGCGGATTAGAATTAAAAGAACAACTTCTTGCATATGAGAAAGAGCATTGTGCTACTTAGGAATCTTTTTCGCCCTGTACTTGACTTTTTCCTACCAACGCGTTGCTTGATGTGCGGCGTATTCACACAAACAGTCACTACAGAAAAACTATCGCAGCCATCACTCTGCAGTGCGTGTTGGCAACAGCTCTCGTTTATTACTGAGCCATGCTGTAAGGCGTGCGCGGCACCATTGTCTTTTGATGGTGAGGGGTGTCGTTCATGTCATGGAAAAATCTTTGAGTTTGATTCAGCCCGTGCGGCGATTGTTTACAACGAGGCAGCCAAGCAATTGATAACGCGATTCAAACATTCTGGTCAAACAGGTTACTCACAATTATTTGCACCTTGGATGCAAACAGTAATGGCTGCACATACAGAGCCCTGTGATGGAATTGTTCCCGTCCCTCTTCATTTTTGGCGTTTGTTTAAACGTGGGTACAACCAAGCCGCATTACTGGCGCATGGAATCTGTTTGAAACAAAGTGATGATTCAAGTATATCTGTTCCAATCCTAAAGAACGCATTAAAACGGGTGCGCCACACACCTTCGCAAGGTCACCGCTCAGCCCCTGATCGCGTTAAAAATATAGAAAGAGCACTGATAGCTGACGCGTCTCTCGTTACAGGTAAACGCTTGCTCTTAATCGACGATGTGATGACAACGGGCGCGACACTAAATGAATGCGCGCGTGTCTTAAAAGAAGCAGGCGCAGTACGAGTTGATGTTTTGGTGTTAGCACGAGCAATCAAAACAATATAATACATAATCCCGAAATTTTTTATTAAATACAG
>CAIOTO010000096.1 GCA_903861255.1 uncultured Alphaproteobacteria bacterium
CTTTAGGCGCAAATCAAAAGTAACATCACGAAGTCTAGAAATGGTTGACTTGTCATTGCGACTTCATTATTACGCTCATGAGCCGAAGTTTATAGGGGCGTACATGGCATCTTTTCTGTCAACCTTTAGTTAAGTGTCTCCAGTTTTTTACATTCGCGTTCCGCGTCGTTATAAGGACTTTTCCTTTACCCCAGACATTAATATCTCGTGGTAAGTAAGGCATAATCGTTGATAAATTATCAACATTATCATAAATCAACACCCAACCATTGTTTTGCTTTAAATGATTTTTAACAAACGTCACTATTTGATGATCACGTTCTTTTATATTCGCTGTTTTTTGTATAAATTCTAACTCTTCTTTTTTCTCCTTCGTATTTGCAAGTGCATACGAAAGATCCTTCAACGAATGAATCAATGTTTCACTATTTTCAGCATTTAATTCCCATATAATCGGTGATTTTTCTGAACGCGCATACGTTCGCGCCGCTGTTGTTTTACCAGAACCGCCAATGCCAACTAACACTATTTTTTTAATCCCGGCTTGTGCACGTATTAAGAGATTCATCTGCTTCTCAAGCTGAGGTCTCTTTAATAAAAGTGACTTCTTTGGCAAACAGAGCTCAGAACGCAGTATCATCGTCTCATAAAAAAAAGTTGAATAGACAGCTGCGCCCAAAAGAATGGATAAAAGAATTGTTAACAGCTTTTTCTTTTCCCTTTTGCACGTGATCAAGAAGTGATTGTACATGGATGTATCTGCAAACGGCTGACGTTGTGTATCATCCGAAAACTGAGGCGGCGCATTAAACACAGGAGGGTTATTCTGTAATTGCTGTCTAAACTCTTGAGAAATGAGCGCTAAATCGACGTCTGATATTAATCGCATCAAAAAAGAGAAAAAGGCATCATAATAATTTGTATCTGAGTCTTTATAAAAGCAAAAAGCTTCATTTTGTTCGAGCAGAACAATTGCATTATCTGCTTCATCAAATAACACATACGCTGTTTTAAGCTGATCCTCTGAAAGATTTGGCTGAAGACTAATAAAGGGGCTGGCTCCGGTTGCAGGCATAACGATTAAATTAGGAGATGGGGACTCATCATCACTATACATCTCGTGTAAATTAAGATGCATACGAATGCCTGCCAACTGGCTATCTTTAACAATCGCTTGCACGAGCGATGATTGATAGAGCACAGAATCGCAGTTTATGATCAAATGTACAGGGGGCTTCTTTACACGCAGATCAGCTATTTTTTTAAGACATTTTTCAAAAGAACGTGTGATGATGAGGATCAAATAGTACTGTTTAATAAGTTCGTGCTTATCTGATTTTTCAATAAAATCAATAATGCCTTCACGCGAGTTGCATCTGATTTTTTGCATAATGTTGCGTTTGTGTGTCTCAACAGTCCTCGGATTAATTTGTAAAAAAGATGGAATGGTTGCTCCTCTGTTGTAGAGCACACATGCAATGACATCAATCTCGCGTTGTGTAAAACGTATACCTGAAATGGTTTCTACGTATTTAACATAAATTTCGTGTAAAAAAAGGGTATTTGTATGTTCCATTAGAATCTAATTTTTTATAAATATAACGCAGTGTGCAAGTTTTTGCACAAATAATTTGAAAAAATCACAGGGTTCTGTTTAGATAAAGTCGTCTAAAACTTTAACAATCTAACGAGCCCTATGACCCTGGAAGATCTTATCA
>CAIOTO010000097.1 GCA_903861255.1 uncultured Alphaproteobacteria bacterium
TCTAGTAAATTTGGATTAAATAAATAATTTATTGAATTACATATTCTATATAGGAACTATTTTTTATTATTCAAGTGGTGGGGTGGTTTATATGAAAATATTTATTTGGAATGACGAAAGTACGTGGATCCTCAGATCAAGTCGGAGGAAAACTAGAAGATGGGGAGGTAAGGAAAGCAAAAAGGGGAGAAAGCAGATAATATTTGTATAGAAAATTAATGCATAATTAACTATATATTAACAATATAACATTTATAATTAATTATATTTAAATGGAAACAAGATTAATAAAACATGAAAATGACAACCCATATGTTTTTATGCATCATAAGTGCTTTGTTAAGCAGCACGATGCAATTTGCCAATTCAACCACAATATCAACAGGCTCCGTTAAAACAACAACGGCTGCATCGACGACTACGTCATCCGCTGGTTCTGGATTGGGAATGATACTTCCTGGGTTTAATTTTTCACCAATATCCGCAGCGGGTGCAAATACAACGGCAGCAGCAGGTGTGGCGGTAACGGGCACAACGACGACGAGTGCAATAATTGCCCCAACGACAGTGGCTGCCCCAACGACCATGGCGTCTGCTCCTGCTACTACTACTACGGCCTCAGTGGTTTCTAATACAACAACTGCGGCTGGCAGCGGGTTTGGATCATCATTATTTTCGAGTTTCGGCTTTGGTTCAGCTGCACCTGCTACAACAACATCGACGGCTGCCACAACAACAACCGCTACAACAACATCGACGGCTGCCACAACAACCGCCACCTCTGGAACAACCGCCGCTGCAATAATTACTGTTGGTTTAGGCATGTCTTGTAACAACAACACGGATTGTAAAAGTAATGTGTGCGCAACGCCAAGCAAAGGCAGTAAATATTGCGATGTCGGAGCTCTTGAAAACAATGCAGCATGTACGTGTAACGAAGTTTGTAAAAGTTATAATTGTGTTCAAGGTAAATGCGCAGCAGATCGAACACTCGCCGTGGGAAGCACATGCATTAATGCTGCACAGTGTAAAAGCTATACGTGCGGTAATGGAAAATGTGAACAAGGCAAAATAGGACATTCACAAGTATGTACATTCAATGAGGATTGCGCGAGCAATTCATGTGTATCGATGCGATGTGTAGGGAAAACATTAAATCAAACTTGCGATAGCAATGCTGTTTGTAAAAGTAATAATTGCGTTAATGGAAAATGTGCACAAGGGGAATTGATGCAAGGAAGGGATTGTCGCCTGCCAAATGGCTTGCTGACGCCTGAACAATGTATCAGTAATTCATGCGTTAAACTTTTCTCATATCAAGAATCAATCTATTTTTCAGATTCTACTGCCTGTAAAGGTTTGGCCGTCGGATCAGCATGCAGTAATAACGGACATTGCGAAAGTAGCAACTGTAGTAATGGAAAATGCATACAAGGAACTGTAGCTATTGATCAGTATTGCAGCGGTAATTCTGCTTGTTTGAGTAATGTTTGCTCGCCTACCACGCTGAAGTGTTTGCAGGGAACGGTGGCTATTGGGGCATATTGTATCAATAATGATGCCTGTGCGAGTAAGAAGTGTTCGACAACAACGTTTAAATGTGTGCTGTAAGTGGTACGTTAAATCTCTCACACTCTTAGGTTCCGCACACGCCTCTCGCGCAAGCATTGAATCCGTAATTGCCCACGCATGTGCATCTATCCGATCGGGCGATTTTGCTGTGCGATTGGGAATGTAATCGCGCATTTAGTAACCCCAATTCGGGATTAAATTCTATACATTTCGCCCCGCCGTCATCGCGAGGAGTCCCAGACGACGTGGCGATCCAGGCTGTTTTCCAGATTGCCACGCTCCTTTGGAGCTCGCAATGACGGTAGCTAAGCTGTTTGTCTTCGTCTTAATCCCGAACTGGGGTTATTACGAAATTATTTTTGTAATTTTAACATTTTGTAATTTTAACATTAAGTGTGAGATTTTCATGGATAAAATATAAAGGTCGAGTAAACACAAGATTGGATGCTGACTAAAAGTAAAATGAACATCCCTTCTCACACACCCCAAACCTTAGGTTCCGCACTCGCTTCCCGCGCCAACATCAAATCAGTCACCGCCCAAACAAGTGCATCCATCCGATCAGGTGATTTCGCCGTTCGATTTGGGATATAATCGCAAATTTGCTGCTCAAGCAAGGTCAACGGCCGTATGTGAAACACCTTCCCTTGTTCATACAATGACGCAACCGGCTCTGCCCGCACAACTTTCCCGCGGGTTGCTCGCACCGCTTTATAACTGACATGTGGATCAATGCTTTTAACGACACGCTCTACCAGGTCGCCGCCTTTGTTGACCTCCGCCACGACGCGGTCAGCCTTATAACGCCAATACGCCTCGGTCACACGCGTGCCCCATTCCGTTGGCGGCAGGCGGCCACTTAAATCCTCTAGCACATACACAAAACCGTCATCGTGCAAGCCCACCACCATGATTCCCGTCTCGTCACTTTGATCGTGATGCGTTGTCGCTGGGTCGATGGCAATGACAATGCGGCGCCAGTTTTCATCCGCCGGCACCTGATAACGAATCAAAGATCGATTCCAAAGGGCTCCGTCACGTTCTGATAAAATCTCGGCATATAATTCTTGCGCACCAATGCGGGTCGCGGCATAGGTTGATTTCATTTGCGCGATATACGATGGTGCCAGGTTCGCTGCGTTATCAAATGTGCTACCGCGCGTCACAATCGTTTTTGGGTCTTTCAACAACTTTTCAAGCAGCGGCACCGGGCGCGGCGTCGTTGTAATGATACATCTGGGATGCACGCCCAAGCGCAAGCACATCATCACTTGGTTATACAATTCATCCGGGTTTTTGAACTTCGCAAATTCGTCAATCCACACCAGATCAAACTGAGGCCCACGAAGTCGTTCAGGCGCATTGCCGCCAAATAACGTGGCGACGGCTCCGTTTTTAAAGAATATTCGTTGTCCGCTGGGACTAAAGATGGGGCGTTCATCCGGTGGAAAAACATTCAGCAAACCGCTTTCGCCTTGCACCATGACCGACGCTGCCTCGACCATGCTTTGTCCAATCAACCCGATATACCGTGCTTGTTTTGTTGTCACCAATTGCCGTACTGTTTCAGCGCCTGTCCGTGTTTTGCCAAAGCCGCGCCCAGCCAAGATCAGCCACGTTTGCCAATCATCAGCAGTTGGAATGCGTTGCGATTCCCTTGCATGTACTGACCAATCGTAGCGAGATTCCTCACGTTTGCGGCGTGCCAGTTCCTTTTCCAAAGCACTTTTAAGTTTTTGGAGCAGTGCAATTCTCTCGGGAGTTAAGGCTGGCACAAGGGCAGACAGAAGGGGATCGACATCGGAACGGCGAACAAGGGATTGTGGAGCAGAGGATTGCGAAGAGGTAGATGCAGTCGATGATAAAAATGATTCCATAAAAAAAACCAAGCTAGAGATATTTTCCCTAGCTTGGCAAATGTATTTTGAAATGTGTTGTTCTAAAATAGCCCGGGCTTTTTTAGAGTAAGAGGCTACCTCTTACGCTCCTCTGTCGCGAACTGTATCTGAAACTGCATCTGGAGCTGCATCTGGATTTTTCATAATTTCGACCGCTTGTGGTAACGTTAATTCGTCAGTTAACCGAGCAGTTATTTTACCCATCAATTCTGTCCACTCTTCAGTAGTTTTATTTTTAGCCAATTTGCATACTTCTGAAATAAGAGCTGATGTTGGATCAGCACGTAATGCATCAGCGCTTGTATGCGTGACTTGCTTGATCGCAGCAACTACGGCATCGCGTTTATCTGCTGGAATACCACTAATTAATTTTATGATATCTACCGCAGACTTATCATTCATGCTTTCCGTCATAAATATATTTGTTTTTTGATATATATCTAGCCACTGATCTTGCATAGTTTTCAGACTCGTACTTAAGATAGATTGCGCGTAAGCCGCTTGTCTTTTTCCAGGAACTTGCTCAATCATAAATTTCACTAATGCATTTGCTGTCTCTGCCAGCTTTTTGCTTTCAGAGAGATCTATAATGCCATTTGCAATTTCATATGCGCCAATAGTGCTTGTATTATTAAGAATAAGCCTTTCAACACATGTAGTTATATTCTTTAATTGATTAGTCGGAACAGCCCCTATCCTCTCTATAAAAGTAGTAATACTATCAATATTGAATAGATTATCTCGCCTTGAATTGTCATTCTTTGTTACAACTAATTGTAGCAGACTGCCGATCTTTGATAAGTTGCTCGCAGGTAGAGCTACCACCTTATTTGCAATTTTATATGCGTCAACAGCACTCATTTTATCAGTAACAACTATTTTTGCAATTTTAGTTATCTCATCTAATTGATTTGCCGGAATAGCCCCAATATTCTGCATGAACGTAGTCATATCATCAATGCTAATTGGGTCATTTCTCCTTGAATTGTCTTTCTTTGTTACAACGAATTTTAGCAGACTCGCTATCTTTGATAAGTTGCTCGCAGGTAGGGCTCCCACCTTATTTACAATTTTATCTACGTCAACAGCACTCATGTCATCAGTAATAACTATTTTTGTAACATCAGTTATTCCAGATAATTGATTCGCCGGAATAGCTCCAATATTCTTCATGCGCGCAGTCATATCAGCAATGCTAAGTGGGTCGTCTCGCCTTGATTGGTCTGTCTTTGTTGCAAGTAATTTAAACAGATTAAGCCCCCCTATTCGTTTGTCCGCAGGTATAGCTATAATGTCATTTGAAATTCTAATTACGGAAGTCGATCTCATATCGTCAGTAGTAAACAGTTTTAACTTTTCAGCTACCTCATCAAATTGATCTGACGGAATAGCTGCAGTACACCTCTTTATGAAAGAAACTATAAACTCAATGCCAAGTGGGTCGTCTCTCCTTGATTGGTCTGTCTTTCTTTCAAGTAATTTAAGTAGATTAAGGACCCCTATTCGTTTGTCCTCTGGTACTTTATAAAATACATTTTTACATTGGAAAATTTCATGAGAATAAAAACTACTTTCTTTTATGATTTCACGACAGTAAGGCTCAACTTTAGCCTGTTCTTGTTCTTTTTCCTGTTCCGCTGCAATACTTGCTTCTAGTTCGGCTAATGCACTTGATGCGGCAGTTCGATCTGCTTCCGATATAGTAACATTAAGTAGATTTGTATAAGCTGAAACACTCACACGTCCTTTTTTTGCATCAGTTTCTATTGTGGATGCTTGTGCCAGCAAATCATCTGTTTGGCTTTTTTTCCTATTTGCCGCCGATACGGCATGTTTGCATCTCTTTTTTAATGCACTCATTTCTGCAGGTGTTTCTGTCGTTGCTGATGTTGGCTCCGCAGTGTATCCCGAAGGTTTTTCCAAATATGGGGTGGAATTATACGCCCAAAAAATACATTGCTTGAGCTCTAATGCTGAAACGCGCCCACCCTCGATTCTATCTTTAATCGCAACAGCTACAGTTAGCTTTCTTTGTGCGCTGATAAGTGCATTACGTTTTATGCTTGCACGTTCGTATTCGCTATTAGCAAATGCGCTGTGATCAGCACAAATAAATACCGCCGTTATGAGCAATATTATTTTTTTCATGATTGATCCTTTAGAGCAAATTATGCATATGTCTACAGAGTAACGTAGAAGAATTAATTAATCGTTAAACATGGAATGCCGCGCCACCTGCACGATTGTCGACGCTTTCCCGCCATTTAAAACAAGCAAATCATAAAGGCCAGCAAAACCACATCGTATCGCAATATCAACCGGGTTTTCCTGTAGCTTATTCCGAGCATTTATGCTTGCTCGGGCACCAATGCGAAGCGAAGCGACCTCAGTACGATTGTAACTAGACGCCGCATGCAATGGCGTATCCCCATATGGATTACTAATTGTTGGATCCGCCCCTTTAATAAGCAATTGCCGAATAATTTCTATAAACCCTTTCTCACATCCCATATATAAAGCAGTTAGTCCCATAACATTCACTGCATTAACATCTGGATTCCATTTTAGGAGTTCCTCAACAACTTCCGTATGGCCAAAGTCACAGGCAAAGTGCAATGCCGTGTATCTATGTTTTTCTGTGGCATTTACATTTGCTTTGTTGTTTCCATCAACGTCACCCTGAAGAAGAATTCTCACCTCGTAAAGATTACCAAGTCTGGCATGCTCAATCAGATTCCCATCACGTTCTTCTTGTGTTGATGCGATGGCTACAACGCAGAGCCCAGCAAGCATTAACAGTGCATGGATGCATTTCAAACAGGTGATTTTCATGGCGATTGACCTTTCGAAAGAAATTGAGCAATGTTCTGGTTTGAAAATAATCCTTGTTGAGTTAATTTTAGGCTAATTTTATATTTTTTGTTGAATTACTTTTGCATTTAAGATTTTTCTCATACCA
>CAIOTO010000098.1 GCA_903861255.1 uncultured Alphaproteobacteria bacterium
ACAAACACACACAAACACATTTTTATCTGCCATTTGGAAGTCTGCTATTTGGATTATTTTGCCTCTGTCACACCGGTTGCAAAACAAGGTGACATCTTCTTCTTCAATAATGTCAAAACTAGATTTAACATTCTCACATAACTTTAGACTTGCTTTGATATCTACATTTTCTGATTGACGTAATTTTTCCATAATTTGTGAATCAAGGCCATTTCTGAAATCTTCCAATGCAATCACATTTATAGCAATCGCTTTTTTTAAAAGATCGACAAAATAGTCATATAATACCATATTCCATGGAACGCCCCAAACTGTTTGATTGAAATCAAGGGGTAAAGATGAAAAACGTAGAGCAGCGCCAATATCTGTGAAATACCAATGTTCGCCTTCAAATTTCACATGTTGCAGAATTTCGTTTACTTCAGCTCCAGATAATTTGCCATATAAAATGGCTGTATGAAGGTTGTATTCCAAACGATCAGCACATATATCTGGCAAGGGTTGTTCTAGCCTATTATAGAGTGGAAGATCAGAATTTGCGTCATCTAAGGAAAAGCTATATTGAAGAAAGATGGCCATCACATCTTCTTGTGATGATAAATATTTCAAATGAATTGAATCTTGATATGAATGCTCTCCTGTTTCACCCCCATTGAAGAATGTGTCAGCAACATGCGAAAAAGCCGTATGCGATGCATCATGCAAAAGCCCAGCTACTTGTTCTGGCAAAGAGGCGTCAAATCGTTTCAAAAGTGCCCATACGCCAACACAATGATCAAAGCGCAAAAAAGTTGGGGCATGCCCAAAATGAACGCATGGTCCACCTTGATCGATGTCTTTCAAACGCTCCATCGTTTGCGATGCTAGCAAATTATGAAGTATAGGATCACTTGAATCAATATCGCCAAAAATTGTATGTATTGTCGTCGAAAAAGAAATTGAGCTTAAATAAGAAGAAATTAATAGGGCGCAAAAATACCTATAGGGGAATCTATTCATAAATTAATTTCTACGTGGAGGTTCTCTGTAATTAGTTTATTTCTGATAAGAATCTTCTGTCAATCGCAAGGTTTTCTAAATGATTTGATATTTCTACATAAAACTCAACGGATCAACGTCAATATGTACTTGTATGGCTGCATGCATTTTATTTTCAGCTAGCCAAACTTTTGTAAAGGCTTGCAAATTCTGCCGTTTGTCACCTTTTACTAAAAAGCGCATACGATAGCGTGATCGCAAACGATACATCGGCGATGGGGCAGGGCCTAGTACATCAATTTGCTCTGTCTGTGGGATAACGCGGGCAAGCTGGCGGCATGTTTCTTGAAGGATGTCTTCTCGAAGTGAAGATAATGTGATAGATATCAGTCGATAAAAAGGAGGCATGCCGAGCAGTTCGCGCTCAAGTAATTCAGTTTCATAAAAGGCATCGCGGTCATAGGCTTTGAGTGCTGCGTAAAGCGGATGCTCAGGTTCGCGCGTTTGTAGCATCACTACACCAGGTTGCCGCGCCATACGTCCTGCACGACCGCCAACTTGTGAGAGGAGCTGAAACGCTCGCTCAGCTGCCCGCAAATCCATCTGATATAAGCCACGATCAGCATCAAGAATCCCCACAAACGTTAAATTAGGAAAATGATGCCCTTTGGCAAGCACTTGAGTGCCAATTATTATGTCTACTTCACCCGATTCAATGCTATTAAACAGCTCATTCGATGCTTTGGGTGTCGTTAGCGTGTCGCTCGATATCGTGGTAATACGTGCGTGGGGAAACAAGCGCTTTGCTTCCTCAGCCACTTTTTCAATACCAAGCCCCACATCTTTTAGATTGGTGCCTTGACAGGTTGGGCAGTTGGTTGGGGAGTCCGCTTGAAATCCACAGTAATGACATATAATGCTTTGACGATCGCGATGCCATGTTAAATCAATATGACAGCCCGGGCATTCAAAGCGATGACCACAACCAAAACAAGTGAGCAATGGCGAAAAGCCACGACGATTCAGAAACAGCAAGCTTTGCTCGCCTTTGGCAAGGCGGGCCTCTACTTCATCATAGATTGGTTTGCTAATAATATCTTTGGGGTATTCATTTTTGTCAATGATACGCACCGTTGGCATTTCAGCTGCCCCATAGCGCTGTCCCAACGTTAAATGTTCATAACGTCCGCTTTTAATATTAGCAAATGTTTCAAGCGACGGCGTGGCAGAAGCTAAAATAATGGGGATGTTTTCTTCCTTAGCGCGCCAGATAGCCATGTCCCGCGCGTTGTAGCACCCCTGTTCATCTTGCTTATAGGATGCATCGTGCTCTTCGTCAATCACAATAAGCCCTAGGTCACTGATTGGTAAAAATAAGGCTGATCGTGCGCCCAAGATAACAGCGGCTCCCTCATTTTGCACTTGCTTCCAAAGCTTTCGTTTTTTTGCAGGTGTCACTTCACTGTGCCAAATCAGTGGATAATCACCAAAGGTTTCTTTAAAACGGTTAACAATTGCTTCGGTAAGGGCAATTTCAGGAAAAAGTACAAGGGCCTTTTTACCCATCTTAAGCGCAGATTGAATCACAGCAAAATAAAGTTCTGTTTTTCCCGCCCCTGTTACACCGTCAAGCGCAAAGGGTTTGAAATGGTTCAATGCTGCATGACAACTTTCAAAAGCTGCTTGTTGATCAGTATTAAGGGTAAGCGTATCAAGCGTATATGTAGGGAAGAGCGGCAAGCTATCATCTTTTGCAATGGCATCTAACTTTGGCATAATGCACATCTTTAAGATATGTCCAGTGGGGATCATTGTGTACTGTGCGACATGTTCAATAAAGTTCAGGAAAGCTGAGTTGAACGTATAGGGAAGGGTGGCCGCAATGGATTTAAGTTCACCTTTGTACGTACTATCTTCTTCAGTTTTAGCAATAACACCCACAATTCGTTGATTACGAAAGGGTATTTCAACAAGTTGTCCTAACGTTAATCCTGGTTCTCCCAAATAGGTTAAAGGGAAATTTAGGGCGACGGTTGTCAGTACTGTATACGGGATTAATGTTGGGTTTTCAGACATAAATATTTGGTCAAAATGTGCTTGATGCCAGTTTACACGAACCTTGAATTGATTCAAGGAAGTTGAATTTTTCACTGATTTTGCTTGATGGATTAACCCAAATAGGTATGACACTCATAATTGAATTGTAAATATGGCTTGATTACTATATAGTCTGCAGTTAGTTGAATGGGGAACAGGGATAAATGACTACAGAAGTAAAAGGCATCATTTTAGCCGTTCTCTCTGCCATTCTGTACGGAACTTTGCCCATTATTGGGCTCCACATTACAGCAACTGGCTTATCAATTGAAGCAATGTTATTTTTTCGCTTCATATTGTCCTTTGTTTTGCTTGCATGTTTGTTTCCCTCATCTGTTTTTTCTGTTAATAAATCAATGTTTAAGCAATTTTTATTCGCTGTTCTAGGATATGTTGTCTCATCATTTTTTTACTTTAAGAGTGCCGAATATATAGATACTGGTCTTGCGATGACCGTGTTTTTTATATATCCAATGATTTTGGCATTGATGAACTATATTATATTAAAAGAAACGCTTCCTCTTTCTCAAAAACTCGGCATGTTATTTGCCTTTATCGCGCTTCTCTTTCTAACGGATTTTAAATTTCACTATCAAGGTGATATGTTTATCGGTTTTATGCTTGGTATTGTTGGTGGTGCTGGTTATGCAGTGTATGTATTCCTAACACGCTCTACAGGGCTAAAGGCAATCACCTTAACAGCTTGGGTTTGTTTTGGGGCAGCATTATTTTTTGCTGTGCAAAGTTTGGCCACGAATACATTTTCAGTGCCTCCACTAAGCGTTGTCTGGTATGTAGCGGCATTACCAATTATATGTACCGTTTTACCCATTATCTTTTTTATACAAGCTGTGAATTTGATTGGAACAATTAAGACATCACTTATTTCGATTTTAGAGCCAGCAACAACACTTGCATTTGGTATTATATTTTTAGCGGAACAAATCACATGGATACAAGCAATTGGCTTGCTGTTTATGGTGATATCTTTGTTTGTTATGGAAGGTGTTGATTTGCTGAAAAACAAGCGTGAGCCTGAATGAATCAACCTATCTGCGCACTCTATAGTGAGCATAGCTTAGTGCGAAAAACGTCATAACAGGTGCCAAATTTTTTATAGCTGTAGCTGTTGACAGGAGCGTGTTGTAAAGAAATCTGGTATTAGCTACATTCTTTAGATGTTTTTTATAATAATGTCTATCAAATTTGGGTTGAAACAGCGTTAGGTCAATATCTATTTTTTCTTCCTCCTTTTTTAGATCATATATACCAATCTTTTTTAGTATATTAATAACCTTTGCTCGAGCATTGTCACCTTTGCTTTGCAACTCCATAAAATCACCAGGGTTTTCTTTGTGTTGTATATGGGGTGATGTCATGTCAATATGTATATTTCTGTCGACTGGAATAAAGTAAATATTTTTATTTCCATGTTTTATTAACGTTTGATATGCGGCAAGCGCACCATCAAAAGGCAAAACATAATCTTCAGGTGTGTGAAGCATGATTATAGGGAGTGTTTTTGGAATATTTCCAAGGATGTCTATCGTTTGCGTTCTGTTTATATCAAAATTAGGGAATGTTGTTTTGTGTGCAAGAAATGGGATCCAGCAATCAGAATAAAGAAGCTGGCTGCATAACCACCCGACCGGTAGACCGCAATAATGAAAGTGATTTCTTACTGCGTATTCCAATCAATTCGATCATCAATTCCAATTTTATTCGGGCACCGATTCCAATAATATCCGAGCACTGATTCCAATTTTATTCGGGCATAAATCGAAGAGAATCAACGTTGCTCTAAATAAAT
>CAIOTO010000099.1 GCA_903861255.1 uncultured Alphaproteobacteria bacterium
ATCCATTTTTCACACGATCTGTGCTTGAGCATTTTTTGCAATTTACTGACATAGCTTGTCTCCTGAAAAGTTTCCTTTTCAGAATAGCACATTATCAACCTTTAGTTAAGTGTCTCGAAATTATAGCATTCGAAACAAAAGAAAACTTTCAAAGTCATCTTGCCTGGACAAGCCTAACGCACCCTGACGATACAAAGCCAATAAAGACAGCCATTGAAAAAATAAAAAACGGAGAAACGTCCTACATCGCCACTGAAAGTCGCAAATTATGTCGTGATGGTAAGTGGCGTTGGTTTCGTATCTGTGGAAAAACATTTGACTTTGACAATGAAGGAAAGCCTCTACGTGCTATCGGCACGTGTACGGATATTTCAAGCATCAAAGAAGCCGAATTGCAACTCGAACAAATCCAACTCTTATTCAATGAAAAAAAGCGTATTGCGTATTAAAGACTGTTATAAAAATGAACTTTCCCTGAATGAACTCTGTGCAGAAATCCTTAAATCATTTGAGGAACTCACCAATTCTACGAATCCACTTTTAATTTTTTCATCCACAAGCAATGTGAAAAGTCAGAAAATTGAATTTACGAATACGAACGACCCAGCGCTATATGACTTAAATAAAGAAGATTCGCTTAGCTTAATGTCAAATCAAGAAAAACTTAAATTCGTTAATAAGATGTTAAATGCCAAGACGAATATCATTCAAAACGGTAACTCAACATCTTTCTTAGGTATTCTTTTCGACTTACCACTACAGCAAAAAGCTGTTCTTATTATCGAACGCACAGAACCTTTTGAAGACAAGCTATTAAATTTCCTAGAACCTCTTATTGGCACATCTACTCACATTATTAGCATCGAAAAGTTGCAAACAAACAGCAGCGAATTAGACAATATATTATCTTTTTTTATACAACAAGTGCCAGCACCCGTTGCTATGTTTGATACCAGTATGCGTTATAAGTTTGCAAGTGATGCATGGAGAAGAGAATTCAAACAAGCAGAAACATGCTACAACATCGTTGGCAAATCGCATTACGAAATTAACCCAACGCAACCACCCGAATGGCGTGAACACCATCAACGTGCATTAAATGGTGAAACCCTCAAATTTGAACCGACAGAAATCATAGGCTATCTTGGTGAGCCATTTTGGGCAGAAGGCGCCGTACACCCTTGGTATACATTAAATGGAGAAATCGGCGGGGTCATTGTTTATTCAAACGTTGTAACAGATCGCAAAGAAACTGAAAAAAGACTTAACATGACTGTTGAGAATCTCATTCGTTCAAACCAAGCCCTTGAAAGATTTGCACATGTTTGTTCGCACGATTTAAAAGAACCTCTGCGGAGCATATCAAATTTTATCCAACTCTTATTTAGCCGAAATAGTGAACACTTTGATGAAGAATCCTTAATTTATATGCGCCACACGCTAAAAGGTATTGATCGTATGAGCTCTCTTATTAAGGATATTCTTCTCTATTCAAAAATTACAGGGCAAACAACATCAACGAAAGTTCCACTTGATTTGAATAGCCTTCTCTACGATATAAAAGAAACAGTAGATTATGACCTATCTAAAATAGGTGGATGCTTAAATATAAATGAATTACCAACGATTTTGGCAGAGCCAACTCAAATTGATCAGCTATTTAGAAATCTTATTGAAAATGCAATCAAGTTTCGCACAGAAAAACCGCTAATTATCGATATACTCGCTATAGAGAAAAGTCTTTTCTGGGAAATTCATGTAAAAGACAACGGTATTGGAATCAAGGAAGAATACCATAAAAATATTTTCACTATGTTCAAACGTCTTCATGGCAAAAGCGAATATGAAGGGTCTGGCATTGGCCTAACCATCTGCCAAAAAATTGTACACGAACACTTTGGAAAAATTTACGTCAAGTCGGTTCCTGAGGGTGGAAGTGATTTTGTAATAACGCTACCAAAAACCATTGTTTAATTTATTTCTAGTACCAACGGAAAATGTATGAATGAAAAAGAATCGCAAAGAAAACAACCCGCCCGAAATCAGCAGCCTGATACCATTTAGGGTTGCAGAGCAAGGAGAAATTGAACGCAATGAACTAAACGCTATTTTTTCATTCTTTATTGAACACACGCTAACGCCTGTCGCAATATTCGATACTGAAATGCGCCACAAATTCGCAAACGCAGCATGGAAACATGATAATAAGCTGGGAGATGAGGGTGAATTTATAGGAAAGACACATTATGAAGTTTATCTTAAACAACCCCCATTATGGAAGGAACAACACCAGAGAGCCTTAAATGGTGAAACTGTGAAATGGGGGCCTACACAACTTGATAATTATCATGATGAAACAATATGGTATGAGGGCACCATGGTTCCTTGGTACGCGTTAGATGGATCTATAGGTGGAATCATTATTCATGCAACGATTGTTACTGAAACAATAAAAAATGAAATTAAGTTAAAAGAGGCCATTAAAAATATAAGTCATTCGAATAAAGCGCTGGAACATTCAAATAAAACACTTGATCGTTTTGCATATATTTGCTCACACGATTTAAAAGAACCACTGCGCAGCATATCCAATTTCATTCAACTTTTATTTACAAAAAACATTGAGCATTTCGATGAAGAATCGCTGTTGTATATGCGTCATACGTTCAAAAGCATTGATCGCATGGACGCACTCATTAAAGATATTCTCTCATATTCTGAAACCACCGATCACTCAGCCAACCAGCATACTATTCTTAATGTAAAGACTCTTGCACATGAAATAAAAGATTCTTTTGAATATCGACTTAATGAAATAGGTGCACAATTAAACATAGGTGTATTGCCGACTATTTCAGGGAAAAACACACAAATTAACCAGCTTTTTACAAACTTAATTAGCAATGCCATTAAGTTTCGTTCTGAAAAACCTCTTGTGATTGACATATTCGCCATTGAACATGATGAATCTTGGGAATTTCACGTACGTGATAATGGCATTGGAATTGACAAAGAGCACCATGAAAGCGTATTCACTATGTTTAAGCGTCTACATAGCAAAAGTCAGTATGAAGGATCTGGTATAGGCCTGGCCACGTGCAAAAGAATTGTAAATGATCATGGTGGAGAAATACACGTTGAATCAGCCCCTGAAGGTGGAAGTGATTTTGTCTTCACGCTTCCTAAGATAAACATATAAATCATTTTAGCTTGCTCGGAAAACAATAATGGTGATTTCTAAAAAAACAAAGATTAATGAAAATTTCACCCCATTTGGCTTTATTCAATGGGATATAAAAAATGATACCATTGAAATATGTCCATATTTAGCAGAAATATTGGCATTCACAACAACAGAAACCACGCAAACATACAGCGCATACCGGCAACTAACTCATCCGGAAGACATTGCTCCAATCGAGACGCTTGCAAAGAAATTAAAAGACATAAACGAAGAATACATTACTGTGGAAAGCCGGAAGCTATGCCGCGATGGCACATGGCGATGGTTCAGTCTGCGTGGAAAGGTAACCAAAAAAGACAAAAATGGCAATCCATTGCAGGCGGCGGGAATATGTACAGACATTACTCATCACAAAGAAGCTGAAACAGAATTTCAGCAAATGAAATTACTATTTTCCGAGATTAATCATATCAAACAATGCAATAAAATATGCAAAGAAGAGTGCCGAAAACAAGATAGTTCTTTTAGGCAAGCATACGAAGGATCCTTTATCCGCTCAGAAATATTAAAGTCGCTAGAAAAATTAACACATTCAACAAATTCACTCTACATATCTTCAAACCAGAACAATCTTGACCAACAAGGAAATAATGCCAATGAGCTATTCGATTGCAACAACAAAAACATTGACTGTTCACAACTTTCTGGTGAAATACACGACTTTATAAAAGCACTTAAGCTAAACAAACATCATACTATTCAAAATGGCAGAGAAACGTCATTACTAGGAATCTACATTGACTTGCCGTTTGACCAACACGACATAATTATTCTCGAAAGAAAGGGCACTTTTGAGAACTCCATCTTAGATTTATTAGCGCCCTTTATCGGCACAGCAACACACATCATTAGTTTCGAAAGACTCGAGAATCATCATGACGAACTTGGCAATATAACATCTTTTTTTATTAAGCAGGTGCCAGCAGCGGTTGCGATGTTTGATATGAATATGCGCTATAAATTTGCAAGTAATGCATGGTGCCAATTGTACAACCTTAATGCGCCATCTGATTTAATAGGAAAATCTCATTATGACGTTTCGCCGAACGCACCAAAGGAGTGGCGCGAGAAACATTCACGCGGACTAGCGGGAGAGATAATATCATGTCCAAAACAAGAAGTTACCGGATTTACAAAAGAACCATTTTGGACAGAATGGGCTATTCACCCCTGGTATACACCAAATAAATCAATTGGCGGGATTATTATTTATTCAAACAACATCACCGATCGAATAAATTCTGAAAAAAAGCTTAATACGACAATCGCTCAATTAACACGTTCTAATGAAGAGCTTGATCGATTTGCGCATGTTTGCTCGCACGATTTAAAAGAACCGCTTCGTGGTGTATCAAATTTTATGAATCTTTTGTTTAAACACAATTCAGAACATTTTGATGAAGAATCATTAATTTATATGCGTCACATTTTAAAGAGTATTGATCGCATGGACACACTGATCCATGATATTTTATTATTTTCCGAAATAAATCAGCAATCACTCGGCGAAAAGGAACTTCTCAACCTAAACGACATTGTTCATGAAGCTAAAGAATCATTTGATCTTAAACTTTCCGAAATAGGCGCCCAAGTAAAAATAAAAACTTTGCCGATAATTTGGTGTGTAAAAACACAATTCAATCAATTATTTACCAACCTAATTAGCAATGCGATTAAGTTTAGATCTGAAAGCCCACTTGTTATTGATGTATTTGCGTTAGATAAGGATGATTTCTGGGAAATTCATGTACGCGACAATGGCATTGGAATCGCTGAGGAATATCAAAATGATATATTCACGATGTTTAAACGCCTGCATAGCAAAAGTCAGTATGAAGGATCTGGTATAGGCCTGGCCACGTGCAAAAGAATTGTAAATGATCATGGTGG
>CAIOTO010000100.1 GCA_903861255.1 uncultured Alphaproteobacteria bacterium
ATCCATTTTTCACACGATCTGTGCTTGAGCATTTTTTGCAATTTACTGACATAGCTTGTCTCCTGAAAAGTTTCCTTTTCAGAATAGCACATTATCAACCTTTAGTTAAGTGTCTCAATAAAACATTTACAAAAAAAACATATCGTAGTGAGACCACAACGTACTTAAACGGAGTTCAGAGAGTAGAAAACACAACAAATTATGTTCAGACGCAAAAAGAAGTCCCCTTGCGTGGTGTTGATTTTGAAGTTGGTCGCTCTGTACCTGGTTTGCCAAATCTTCGGCTATATACGGGTTATTACTACTATCAAGGGCGTGCTTCTTTGACGAGTATTAGAGGGTACCAACTTAGATCAGCTTTGAATCTAAATGACTATGTGTCATTGCAAGCTGAAGCCAAACGTGACAATGTGCGCAAAAAAAATTATTACGTGGGGATTGAATTTCGAATTCCGATAGGAAAAGAATCAGATAAAAATCGGAGCTTAACCACAATTGAAAAGAGAATGACCGAAGCACCAATGCGTGACGTCGATATTGTCACGAATGAAAAGGAAACTGAGGTTGTTAATTCACAAACAAGCACAGTTACTCCTGAGATTCCTAAGGAAGTCAAGAAGGACATGAAAGTACCTGGTAATTTTGGTCGTTCATGGAAACAACAAAGAAAAGAAACAGAACATGGGTGCAGTGGACCTTGTAGCCATGGCAATACCAATCAACAACAGTCAAGTGCAACATCTTTTAAACGCACACAAGCAATGCCTTCGCATAATGCAAGTACCCATCGGCACAGTGCAAATTGTAGTCATGGTCATAATCATCAGCCTGTAAGTACGTCATTGCACAGTGTCACGTCTTTTAACCGTGCAGGGCCAATGAATCAGAAAAATGCAGGCGCCACCACTCATCACCATCATGAAAATTGCGGCCATAATCACAACTCTCAACCAGAAAAGTCAGCAAAAAAAATAATCGTTTTAGATACTATAGAAGGCTTAAATAGCATTGCTGACCACGAGGTGCACTTAGACATAGAGAGAATAAATATCATAGATTTATTTTATTCAACACAATACTACCCGTCGCTTTTAAAAGCACATACCTGACAAAAGTGACGTGCCATGGGGAACAACCCACAGATATGTTCGTCCTAAGTTAGACGTGCATTAAAGGAGCCTTTTAAAACAGTCCCTGTTTCTTCTTGCAATGCTCTACAATAGACGTCCGCACCGCTGGGAAAGTATGATTATTGTCAAACAGCCACTTTTGCCAAAAATAATGAGTTACGTGAAATGCATTTAAGATTTCATCCCAGGCAGGGCTAGGCGTTGATATATCCTCACCTAACCAAAAAGCTGGTAGTGGCAATAATTTGTCAATATAAGGTGTCGCTGCTTCAGCTGATACAGCACGCCCGGTTTTAGGTGATATGAACGTTAAACCTTCACGTGTTTGTGTAACACAACATTCCGACAAATCAATCCCAAAACCAAGCTCTGCTAAGATTAGTTTCTCAAACAACGTCATGTGCATAAAGGCTGCATGATCTGCATCTATTGTTATCTTTTGAACAAAATCACGTAATTCCTCAAAAATAATAAGATAACAATGGCGGTCTGGTAATGCAGACATTAATCCACATGCATTTTGCAAAAGCCAAAGCCGCCATGCATCATTGAACATGCGCGGCGCAAAACTATCAGTGCGCTCAATCTGGAATCGTCCAAGATGTTCGGATAAACGTGCATTCCAAGTTGCAGATACAAAATCTCCAAGCTGCAGAACTGGTTGACGTTTACTGAGTCGATACAAACCGGATTGTCGGCCATTGGTTCGTGTGAGGAGTGATAAGCGTGCTTGGTCTTCGGAAAAAGGTGTGATGGCTATAATAATGCCTTCATCAGTCCATTTCATTTTGATTGTCTTTGTGGAACTTTAAATACAAACAAAACGAATAGCGTTTGCAGAACGGCATAAATACCAAGCAGCATAATAAAGCTTATCTGCTCTACATGACAGCAATACGTAAGGCAACCCATCAAAATTGTACCAAAAGCATAAAGAAGCGTTACAAAGACGTGCTTGTATCCTTTGTCAAACAATATGTGAATCATGTGATCACGATGCGCTTCTGCTAAGTGCTCGCCACGCATAATGCGACGGAGAAGTGTGAATATAACATCAAACCAGAGGAACGCCATGGGAAGTAGTGTGAAGACAAAACCTTTGTTAAATATCGCCGTTTCATGGTTGGCTGAAACAGGGTAGTGGGATTGCGCCATAAGAGCAAAGAAACCAAGTGTCAGGCCTAGGAATGTGCTACCTGTATCACCCATAAAGATTTTTCCATTCGGAAAATTGAATATGAAGAAGCCAAAAACAGCAGCAATAAGCACCCAATGCATATGCAGTAATGGTTGATAACCGTCAATCCAAAAGCCTGCAAAACCAAGCGTTATCATAACACAGAGACTCAGCAATCCATTCAAACCATCAATAAAATTTGCAGCATTAATTAAACTTAAAAACGTAAAAACAGTTAGTATTTTCTGAAAGAACAGAACACTGTCTGATTGTATGTCAATGACAGGTGACTCGATAATACCATCACCTATTACAAGCAATAATGCGCACATGAGTTGTGTTGCTAAGCGCAGGCGGTACGATACCGGCTTGCAGTCATCATAAAGACTAACGATAAGGAGCAAGCACGCAGCAATTAGGTAATTATAGATTAAGGGTAGCTTTGTAGATTCTTCTGTGAGAAATAAATAGGACAAAAATCCGATAAAGATCACGGCAAAACCTAGCCCGCCAGCCGTAGGGGTGGGGGCATTATGCGAACAGCGTTCAGTAGGCGTTGCGCTAAGATTAAAACGCATGATAAGCGTGCAAAAAAATAACGATAATATAAAAGAAAGAAATACGTAAGCTATAGATGTCATAAAAAGTAACTACCAAATTCCCAAAATTGTTATCTTTGTGGCTTCTTCTCTTGTCATACTCGGGCTCTCCCTGTGTATCTCTACGGTTGAGGCGGCATACAGCTTGTAGCTTAAGTGCACCACTCCATGTATTTGCCTTTGTGCCATTCTAGATCCACGTATCAAGTCCGTGGATGACACGGGGTGGGTGGTAGTTATCATAAAAAACCAATTTTCATTTATTTAAACGTGGCTGGGGGACCTGGATTCGAACCAGAGTTGCCCGGTCCAGAGCCGGGAGTTCTACCGCTAAACTATCCCCCATTATGAAAACTGTTAGCAGAAATGCACATACAGCTACCATATTTCAACTCTCTTAAGCAAAATAGCAAAAGACAAGATGAAAAAAAAGAGATTTATCAATCGAATTGTGGTATGATCGCAACAGATCGAGGGAGTAAAGCTATTGTCTGAAGATGAAATCATTTCAAGAGATGCCGATTCTTTTGAGATGGGGCGTTGCGATGCTCACCATCCTGTTATTGCAGCAATTGATTTGGGTACAAATTCATGCCGACTCCTCGTAGCCTCTGTTAATATAGCATCTCTCAAAAAAACATTTTTTAGAACGCGTCCTAATCCTATTGGTTGGAAAATCATTGATTCATTTGCTAAAATCGTTCGCCTTGGTGAAGGTTTACACAAAGATGATATGCTTTCAGAAGATGCAATTGAACGTGCATTAGAAGCGCTTGCCATTTGTAAGAAAAAAATTGATCTACGCCATGTGTCACGTATGCGTGCCGTTGCAACTGAGGCGTGCCGTCGTGCAAAAAATGGCCATGTATTGGTTGATCGCGCGAAAGCCGAGCTTGGCTTGGACATTGATATTGTGACTGCCACCGAAGAAGGACGCCTTGCGTTAACAGGGTGTGCTGGCATATTGAATTCTCGCATTCCGTATGCGGCCGTGTTTGATATTGGCGGAGGCAGCACTGAAGTTATATGGTTGCGCATTGACCCTGATGGACGTCAACGGCCAGGGTATCCAATTTTATTTGAAGTCATTGATTCTACGTCTATACCATATGGAGTTGTGACGATGAGCGAGCTATATGCGCAATTTGCAGCATCCCCTGAAATTCATCATGATATCCGAAACCAAGTACGTGAAGAGCTTGATCGCTTCACTGAAAAGAATGGTATTAAACCACTCATTGATGCTGGAAAGGTACAGATGGTTGGGTCGTCTGGCACGGTAACAACATTGGCTGCTCTTAAAATGGGGCTGCCCAGATATGAACGTAAGCGTATTGATGGTGTATTTTTAAACCTATCTGACATTCATGAAATTAGTCAGTCTTTGCTTGATATGGGACCTGAGGCGAGAGCACATCACCCGTGCATTGGCGGCGGCCGTTCTGATTTAGTTGTCGTTGGCTCAGCGATATTAGAAGGCATCTGTGATGCCATTCCAACGCCGCATTTACGTGTTGCTGATCGCGGCGTACGCGAAGGCATTTTATCAGAATTGCTGATGACACTGAGTCGTTAGAGATTAGCTAAATCCATGAATTTAGCATACAATATTCCCCGAAATAAAAATTAATTCTTCTAAAAGTTTCATATAGCATCGCTTTGTCAGAAAGTGGGTTGACATGTCTCATCCAAATATGTTTATTGAAGGCAATTCAAAACGGTCCAACACAAAGCAGATTTACCAAACGGCTTGTTGGCATTATCCGCGTTAAAGGACACGGGTGACTTGTTGGATATCCCCCCATATTTTTACAACGCATATTATTTTCAGAAAGTTTAGAGCAGTAAGGCATCAAGATTCGAGCAGCGGAGTTTACTAAAGTAAATGAGCCGCACAGACATCGCAGGGGACTGCACTGATCTGAATTTAATGAAATTTAATATTAGGAGAATTTATTATGACTAAGGTTGCCTTTATCAGAAAATTAAGCTGTTATTTCTTGTGTGCACTTCTGTTAATGTCCTGCTCTGCAAAATCTGCCGTTTCACCCAATCCAGAAGTGCTGCATGTAATCTATATCTACAACGATAAAGGTGCCTCACAGACTGGCATCAAAAACTGCAAAGATGCAATATCTGCCTTGGATCCACAGCTTTATGTTGTCAAAGAAATCAACGCAGAACAAATGATTAGCGGAGAATGGCGCAAAGATGCCGCAGCCATTATTATGCCAGGTGGAGCCGATTTGCCCTACTGCAAAAAACTAAATGGCGCCGGCAATGCGCAGATAAAAGAATATGTTGAGGCTGGTGGAACGTATATCGGTTTTTGTGCGGGTGCGTATTATGGATCGCATTATTGCGAGTTTCATAAGGGTGACACACGTGGCTACGAAGTGGTTGGGGAACGCGAATTATCATTTTTTCCCGGTTCAGCCGTTGGGCCTGTCTTAGCAGATTATGATTACGCATCTAAAGCAGGATCAAGAATTGCAAAAATTAAATGGCATCAAGGCAGTGAAATTTACAACGTTTACTTTAATGGGGGATGTTATTTTAAGGATGCCGATCAATATCAGAATGTGCGTATTCTGGCCAATTATGCCAATGCTGGATTTGAAGGGCTTGCGGCAATTGTGGAATGTCAAGTCGGTAAAGGGAAAGCATTGTTATGCGGTGTTCATCCTGAGTGCAGTGCTGAAAATCTGCAGTCTGAGATGACAAAACTGTCACCCGAAGATGTTATTCATTTAGAAAACAATATTATGCCTGGGCTTTCTGATAAATCACATAGGCGTTTGTTTGGGATGCTTATGAAACGTATTTAGTTCAATTTTTAATAGCTATTGCATTTACAAATCAGCAAAACAGATAATTTTGTGTTAATATTAATTAAAATTAACTAAAAGTGATTTCCTATGTCCTATACAACAATCCCCGGTTTCCGTAAAGTTCCACAAACAGGTGTTATTTACGTTATGCACAAAGCCAGTGAAAAGGGCTTTCAACATGATGATCCAGCATGGGTGAATTTAGGGCAAGGGGCACCTGAGACAGGATTTTTAGAAGGTGCCGCACCGCGTATTGAAACGTTAAGCATGGATTCGTCTTTGTATGAATACAGTCCCGTCGCAGGTCTTAAAGAATTGCGACATAAAGTTGCCGATATGTATAACGATCTTTACCGAAAAGGTAAAAAGTCAAAATATACATGGGAAAATGTGAGCATCGCCGGCGGCGGGCGCGTTGCACTCACCCGTATTGCTGCCGCGTTAGGAAATATCAATATAGGGCATTTTCTACCAGACTATACGGCATATGAAGAATTACTAAGTGTCTTTAAAGCATTTACGGCAATCCCACTTTTGTTAGATGGGTCAAACAACTATCGCCCATCTTTGGATATGCTCAAAAATGAAATTATGGGGCGGGGATTGCGCGCACTTTTAATGAGCAATCCATGCAATCCAACAGGGCAAGTCATAAAAGGAGAAGAGCTAAGCCAATGCGTGCATCTCGCACGTGAACTCCAATGTTCTTTGATTATTGATGAGTTTTATTCGCATTATATTTACGACGAAACAGGGCAAACAGATCCCGCACATATGGTGTCTGCAGCTGAATATGTGGATGATGTTGATCATGATCCTATTGTTATTGTGGACGGTATTACAAAAAATTGGCGCTATCCTGGTTGGCGACTTAGCTGGACTTTGGCGCCTAAAGAAGTCATTCGCACAATCACAAGCGCAGGGTCGTTTTTGGATGGCGGCGCGTGTAATCCCATACAAAAAGAAGCGTTGTCACTTGTTGACCCTGATCGTGTACGCCAGGAAGCCACTATGCTACAAAAGCATTTTGTTAAGAAACGTGATTATACGCTAAAACGGCTCACTAATATGGGCATCGTTGTTGAGGCGCAGCCCAATTCAACTTTTTATGTATGGGCTAATTTGTCGCGATTGCCGGCTGAAATTGCTGATGGGATGAAGTTTTTCGAAGCTGCATTGGATGAGAAAGTGATCATTGTGCCGGGTGTATTTTTTGATGTGAACCCGGAAAAACGCCGCACGTGTGTACGTTTTCAGCAACATGCCCGTATTAGTTTTGGCCCTCAAATGAGCGAACTAAAGCAAGGACTTGATGCACTTGAGCGGGTTATCGCTAAGTTTTAGGAACTCTTTTTCCGCAATATAAACGCTAAATACATCGCCGCAGCCGTAGTAAAGAACAACCCACCCCAAAAGGCGCCGATAGCACCGTGCATCCAATCACATAAGGCGCCTGCTATATGATTGCCCGTCAAAACAGCAACGCCGGCCACAAAATAATATAAAGCAAATGCTGTGCCACGTAAGTGTGGCAGTGTAGATTCCGCGATCAACGTACCAAGCAAGCCTTGCGTCATGCCCATATGCAATCCAGCTAGCAACATGCCAATCCAAAAGGCTTCTTTAAAAGGTGCGTAAATCATAACAAGGTTTGTTGTCGTTAAAACAAGTATGCCAACCAATAAGATTTTCTTACGGTTAAAGCGATCGGCAAGTTTACCGGTTGGCATGGCGGCAAATGCGTCTATTAGATGATAGAGCACCATCGATAACGGGATAGCGGCGATAGCAAACCCTAGATCTTTTGCACGTAGAGATAGAAAAGATTCACTAAAACGTGCATTCATCAAAATAAAAGTAACAACCATAAGGTGCCAAAATTGTGTAGGTAAATACCTAATGTCGCGCCATTTCCATTCTTTTGAACGCGATGCTTTTTTGTTAGTCGTTTCAGTTGGCTCTTTTACATAAAGATAAAGAATAAGAAAAGCTAAAATTGCAGGAATAAGAGACAGCCAAAACACAAGGCGATAATTATTTGAAGATACGTGCATGGAGATGGAGGCTAGAACTCCACCACATGCAAAACCAAGCGCATAAAGTGCATATCGTGTGCCATAACTGCTACCTTCACCTTTTTCAGGGGATAAGTCGGCAATTAAGGCATCCGTCGGCGCTGCCCTGATACCTTTGCTAAAACGATCAATGGTACGTGCAGCAAAAATCCAAAAGATACCGCCTGCTAGTGCAAACATTGGTTTGATGAGTATACTACCAAAGGTGCCTAGCAAAATAAGTGATTTTCGTGCTTTAATATAATCACTTAAGATTCCAGAAAACACTTTTGCCATAAAGGCCATGAAAACAGCAAATCCTTCGATAGCACCTAATTCGGTGTACGTCAGGTGGAGCTCTTCACGCATAAATAATGACACAAGCGAAAGCGCCATTGTGCTAGCCATGCCGCCGAAAAAGCTAACCCATGAAATAGCCCATAAGCTTTTATTGTGAGCAGGATTCGGGCTCATGGTGAGCATGCGCTTAATATTCAATGTTTGGCCGGACGGCACGCATTGCCAAGTTTGCTACATTTATCAAGTGCTGCTTGACGCGATACGATCGTTGGCCCAGCAACAATGCGGTATTTTTTGCGGCCATCGGATGCTACAAATGATTTAACACTTAAGTCCATACCAGCAAGTTCATTTGCGTAGCGCTTTTGAAGGCGTTCCTTTTCTTTTTTGGCCAAACTTTCATTTGGCAATGAGCCAAGCTGTAAGTAGTACGGCGTCGTGTCAGCAGGGGCAACTTTTGCTTCTGGCGCATTAACAACAGCGTCAAGCGTAGCGGGTGCAGGTTGTCTCACATCTTGTGCAGGCTGTTCCATCAATGTCGCAGGATTTTGCCCCATTTGTTGTTGATAGTGTTGTGGCTGGTTCTGTGGTAATCCATTTAAATCTGGTGGACCTTGATGTTGAACTGGCTGCGGCTGAGGTTGTTGCGCGGAGTAAGGTTGAGCAGCGTATTGTTGCGCAGGATACGCTTGTGCCGATGCTTGTTGCTGTGCGGGTTGCACATTTTGCGGTGCTTGGGCAACAGCTTGATTTTGCATTTGACCAGGTTGATTTGCTGCCACATACGCAGGCGCTTGGGCTGCTTGCGGTTGCCCTTGTTGAGCATAATATTGCTGTTCTGGATACTGCGCCTGCGGTTGAGCAGGTTGCTGTTGCGGCTGGGCTGGTTGTTGTGGCTGTGTATAGGTTGGCGCCATAATAACAGATTGTTCTGGTGCAGGAAGTAATCGCTCCACTGGCTGTGCTGTGGCTGGCGCAAGACGTCCATAAATCAACTTATCTTGATGCGGGAAATCAGTCCCACCTGGATTTTCTGGGCGTACTCGATAGGGGTCGGTTTCAGCCTGAATAAGTGGCGGCGTATCGGATGTCGGCAGGCTAATCCATCGATAGGCAAGCCATGTCACCGTGCAAATAAACACAAGGCCTGTCACGGCAACGATAAACTTAAGTGGTGATGGGCGATCTACATCAGCTTCAGAATCATCATACTGCGCGTCTGATTCTTCATTATGCCAAAAACCAAGCCCTCTTAAATCATCACGTTGTGCCTGACGATTATTAGGGTTTTGGCTTTGTCTTTGATCATAACTGGAAGACGTTCGTTGACCTGGATTGATCTGACTTTGACTGTGAGGTGCATACTCATCACGTCTAGAATATCCACCCCGCGTTGCATCATCATGTGAGACATTTGTACGTCTAAATCCAGTTAATGCGCTATCTTCAAAGTCATCCTGATCAGGCCTTTGCCGTGGAGCACTTCGCTGAGCGCGCGCATCATCCGTGCGATAGGGACGCAAAAATTGATGATCTTGCGAATCACGAGGATCACGTGAATCATAATAGGCATCATTATCTTCATCCTCATAGTCATTGTATTCTGACGAGGGGTTATGACGTAATACGACATCATCACGTTCACGACGGTTATTTTTTTTATTATCGCGACCAAAATTAAATCCAAAACGAGACATATTTTATACCTTTAGTGCATTTCTTCAACAGCTGTTATGCCAAGCAAAGATAACCCTGACTTGAGTATATTTGCAACCCCCCAAATGAGAGCCATGCGTGCTTTTGTGAGTTCGGGTTGATTTACATCAATAAAACGCAAGCTTGTATTATCTTTACCTTTGTTCCAAAGAGAATGAAAGAGTGCTGCAATATCATATAAAGTATTAGCGATGCGGTGTGGTTCGCGCGCCATAGCAGCTATTTCAATGACACGTGGCCATGCTGCAAGGTGTTTTATAACATTAAGCTCGGCGTCATCAGTCAATAAATTAAGATTCGCATCTGCCAATATCGTTGTTGAAAACGAAGGGTCAGCTGCCACCATATGGCGTAGCACAGAATGAATCCGCGCATGCGCATATTGAATATAGAAAATGGGGTTGTCCTTTGATTGCTCAATCACTTTAGCAAAATCGAAATCAATGCTCATATCTTGATGACGTGATACCATCATATACCGTGTCGCGTCTTTTCCAACGCGATCGATTACATCTTTAAATGTGATAAATGTGCCAGCACGCTTTGACATACGAACAGGTGTACCGTTATCCATAAAGTTAACCATTTGGCTGACTTTAATTTCAAAAGACGCTTTTGAATGTGTGATCGCTGAAACGGCCGCTGTTAGGCGTTTTAAATAACCTGCATGGTCAGCACCAAATACATTGATCATATTTGAAAAGCCACGACGATGCTTGTCATAGTGGTAAGCGATATCACCTGCGAAATATGTCCAGCTACCGTCTGATTTCTTTAGGGCACGATCAACATCATCACCGTACTTTGTGGCACGGAATAGGGTTTGAGGGCGTTCTTCCCAATCATCAATAACCATCCCTTTTGGTGCTTCAAGTACACCAACGTAAACATCATCGGTCGCTTCAAGGGCAGCAAGTGTCGCATCAACCAGACCTGCTTTAACAAGTGCTTTTTCAGAAGTATACACATCCATTGTAACGCCGGCGGTTGCAAGATCGGCTTTGATATCAACCATCATGATTGTAACGGTTGCTTCTTTAAATGGTTCTAGCCAAATGTCTTCAGATTTACCCCGATACTGATCACCGAATTGCTCAACGAGTGCTTTGCCAACGGGAACAAGGTAATCGCCGCCATACATCCCGTCTTTGAAATCATCGTCAGAAATGGTGTCGCCAAGGGCTTCGCAGTAGCGTAAATAAACAGACCGCGCCAAGGCATTCACTTGTCCGCCAGCATCATTGATGTAATATTCGCGTGTGACATCATACCCAACGAACTGCAGTAAAGATGCAATCGCATCACCAAGGACAGCATTTCGACCATGACCTGCATGAAGGGGGCCTGTTGGGTTAGTCGATACAAACTCAACGTTAATGGGAGCATTTTTACCGATATCTGCGCGACCATAGTTTGTGCCAGCGATGACTAGATTATGTATTTGCTTAAACCAGAAATCATTCGTAAAACTGATATTAACGAATCCAGGGCCTGCAACGGCGACGTTACTGATTTCAGGAAGCAGATTAAGTTTTGAGCACAAAAGTTCAGCTAATTGACGTGGATTCATGCCCAATGGTTTAGCAAGAACAAGTGCTGCATTGGTTGCGACATCGCCATGCGTGGCATCTTTTGTAGGCTCGACAACGACTTTTGTTGTGTCAGGCGCAGTAATGCTTTGAGCGGATGCAATATCACCTGCAATTGATTTAACATGACTGAGAAGCCCGTGAAAAAAGTTCATTTAGTGTGTTTCTTTCTTAATTTTTTATATTCCGATTTAAACTTATCATCCTCGGACTTGATCCGAGGATCTCTATAGTTGATGGTGCATATATTTCATACATAACGCTCTCAGTATTTGCATCTCAAATTTTAGAGATCCCCGGGTCAAGCCCGGGGATGACAAAAGAGGGGCGACTGTGAATGACAAAAGTTTGCAGGAATAATAGCAGACTTACTTAATCCCAATCAAATTTCCAAGGTATGCAAATACTTTGAAACGCACAAGATCTGCCACGTTTGAGTAGATCATGAGACCAACAACAAACGTTACCCCAACCATAAATATACGCTCTTGCAACTTTTCAGGCAGTGCGCGACCGCGAATAGCTTCGATTGAACACAGCAAAATATGGCCTCCATCAAGCATAGGTACCGGCAGTAAATTAATCAAACCAAGGTTAATTGATAACATCGCCATAAATAATGTGAATGCTGAAAATCCTAATTGCCAACTTTCTTTTGCCATCTTTCCAATAGACCCTAGTCCGCCAACATCGCCGCCTGCATTGCCGGTAATTATGCTACCAAGCATTTGCAATATTTTGATAGACATTGAATAACAGTAATGCACTGATTTTCCAAATGCATTTATAATAGACGTTTTCTCATACATTGGTTCGCCGCCAGAGCCTATACCAAGTGATTTTATGGGTTTGCGATGACCGTTTTCATCTATATAAAGCTTTGCAGAAAAATCCATCTTAGCGCCTGCTCGTTCAATGGTAATCGTTGTGTCTTTTCCGGCTAGCTCAGATACAGCTTTTACACAATCATCAAATTTTTTAATATCATGATCGCCAAAACGAATGATCTTATCGTTAGTCTTAAGACCAATCTTTTCAGCAAAAGAATCGGCTTTAATCGACCCAATAACTGCTGGTGCTGTAGGCATGCCCTTCATTGCAATCAATATTGTTAGCGCAATAATTGCAAAAATATAATTGGCTGCAGGGCCTGCAACCGCCACGGCTATACGTTGCAGCGGACTCTTATTATGCAACATTGTTGCTTTTTCAGCATCAGACAATGTGTTTTCTAATTTTTTATCAACTGTTGTGCTGCTAACATCTTGGTCACCAAAGAATTTCACATAGCCACCAAGTGGGATAGCACTTAATTTCCAGCGGGTTCCGTGCGCATCTGTCCAGCCAAAAATCTCTGGTCCAAAACCGATTGAGAACGTGCTCACGCGAACACCATTGCGGCGTCCTACCCAAAAATGACCATACTCATGTACGAATACAAGGATGCTGAGCGCAATAATAAACGGCAAAATAGTTGAGAAAAATGCGGACATGAGCGGCCTTTCGATGAACGTGTTAAGTGTCTATCACGATTTTGATTCGAGATAGGATATTATTATTAGTGATATACGATATACAGGATACCCGTTTTATTACAGGACTTCAACCGAGATTCAATTGTCCCACAGAGCAATTTTGATCTTAGCAATTAATCCATCCGCTTATGATCAATATAAACGCAAAAACCCCCAGGCGAACCTGAGGGTTATAATAATTATTAGTGCAACAATTTAACTTGCTACAGATGTTTCCTTCTTTGCAGGTTTAGTACTATGAGTAACAAACTGAGGCAATGCATGATCTTCAACTACTTCTTTGCCAATAATAACTTCTTCAATATCTTCCATCGATGGCAATTCATACATCGTATCAAGCAGGATATTTTCCATAATCGAACGAAGTCCACGTGCACCAGTCTTACGTGTAATTGCTTTTGCTGCAATTGATTCCAAAGCATCTTCCGTAAAGCTAAGCTTGATATCTTCCATTTCAAACAAACGTTTGAATTGCTTAACCAATGCATTCTTTGGCTTTGTCAAAATATCAACAAGTGCTTCTTCCGAAAGATCCGTTAATGTTGCAATCACTGGCAAACGACCAATAAATTCAGGAATCAAACCGAAACGAAGCAAATCTTCTGGCTCAACATCCTTTAACAAGTCCCCAGTTTTACGTTCATCCGTTGTTCGTACATCCGCACCAAAACCGATAGAACTACCTTTGCCGCGTGCTGCAATAATTTTATCAAGCCCAGCAAATGCTCCGCCGCAGATAAACATAATATTAGTTGTATCAACTTGCAAAAATTCTTGCTGAGGGTGCTTGCGTCCGCCTTGCGGTGGAACAGACGCAACCGTACCTTCCATGATTTTCAACAATGCTTGTTGCACACCTTCACCAGATACATCGCGTGTAATGGACGGATTATCAGACTTACGTGAAATTTTATCAACTTCATCTATGTAAACAATGCCACGTTGTGCTTTTTCAACGTTGTAATCAGCAGCTTGCAAAAGCTTTAAGATAATGTTTTCAACGTCTTCACCAACATAACCTGCTTCGGTTAATGTTGTTGCGTCAGCCATTGTAAATGGAACATCAATGATACGTGCCAAGGTTTGCGCAAGTAAAGTCTTACCACTACCCGTTGGCCCAATCAGCAAAATATTTGATTTTGCAATTTCAATGTCACTTCCGCTACCAGCATGGTTTAAACGCTTGTAATGATTATGAACCGCTACTGACAAAATACGCTTAGCACGTTCTTGTTCAATAACGTAGTCATTGAGTACATTGCAGATTTCTTGTGGTGTTGGAATACCTTCGTGTTGCGTGAAGCGTGCCGATTGGTTTTCTTCACGGATGATGTCAGTGCATAATTCAACGCACTCATCGCATATAAACACAGTGGGTCCCGCAATAAGTTTACGAACTTCATGCTGGCTTTTACCGCAAAATGAGCAGTAGAGTGTATTTTTTAAATCGCCACCTGTGGATTTAGACATAACAGTTTACTTTCTAGTTGTGCGCCGGGGCGCTTCCCCTTCTTATCACTAGTATGAACGTCAAATTATCAACAAATGATTAACAAGAAGGGGGGAATTTTAAAGGTTTTAATCTTTTTGTGGTTTTTCTACCTTTAACGCTTCAGGGCGTGTCGTTATTACATGATCAATCAAACCAAAAGCAAGCGCTTCCTCTGCTGACATGAAACTATCACGTTCCATTGTTTCTTCAATGGTTTTAAGCGACTGACCTGTTGCTTCTACATATATATCATTCAAACGCGCACGAAGTTTCAGAATCTCGCGTGCTTGAATTTCAATATCCGTTGCTTGGCCTTGCGCGCCGCCCGATGGTTGGTGCAACATAACGCGTGAGTTTGCCAATGCATAACGTTTGCCTTTTGTACCGGCCGTTAATAACAAGGACCCCATTGAACATGCTTGTCCCAAACAAATTGTTGAAACAGGGCAACGTATGTAGCGCATGGTATCAAACATCGCAAGTCCAGAAGACACAACGCCGCCAGGCGAATTGATGTATATTGTAACTTCTTTTTCTGGATTCTCAGCTTCAAGAAATAACAACTGCGCACAGATCAACGCTGACATTTCGTCATAAACTTGACCTGTTAGAAAAATAATACGTTCTTTTAAAAGACGTGAAAAAATATCATAGGATCGCTCGCCGCGACCAGATTGCTCAACAACCATTGGGACAAGCGTAGACATGTGTGCGTTCATAAGTATCTCAACTAAATTATATAATCAAACTTACTCTATTCTGCCTGAGTTTTTGCTTCATCGGAAGCATTCTCTTTATCTTGTGTAAAATTTTTTTAGATCTTGTGGGAAATATGAGGGGAATTTACGCATATCATAATATTATCATTCATCATAAACAAACAACATGTTCTACCGCCATGGCGAGATTGCGAAGCAAACGTGGCTATCCAGAAAAAACCTGGATCACCACGGAAGCTTAAGCTTCCTTGTGATGACGGCGAGTTGTCTGTTGTAAAATTTAATTCCGAATTGAAAACTAAGCCTTCTTAGTAGCCTTCTTTGGCTTTTCAGCAACAGAGGCTTCAGAAGACTCTTCTTTTTTAGCCTTTTTAGGTTCTATTGCTTCAACTTTAGACGGCTTATCATCTTTACTTGGCTTATCTGCTTTTGCTTTCGATTTTTTATCAGCGTTTTCTTCAGCTTCATACCCAGGCAAAATACCTACAAAACGCTTATGCAAGTCATCTTTGCTAAGAACTTTTTCCTTAACATCAATTTTATTGATGATAAAGAGCACAACCATATCTTCTAACGCAGGTGCTGTCAGCATATCAATTGATTGCGGCGTGTTGCGGTAATAATCAAGAACTTGACGTTCTTGTCCAGGATACTTACGTGCCTCTTGAATGACTAATTCTTGAATCATTTTATCCGTTAAGCGAATGCCTTCTTTTTGCGCTATTTCAGCAATCAGCAATCCCAAACGTACGCGACGTTCAGCAATCACCTGGTACTCTTTTGTGAGTTCATCATCCGATTTATCGTCTTCTGGATCTAACAATCCTTGCTGGCGCGCCTCTTCCATTTCAACTTTGAGGCGACTCCAAATTGAATCAAACTCTGACTTAACCATTGATGCCGGAAGATCAAAATCATACTGATCAGACAACACATCAAGTAAAACGCGCTTATGATACAAGTGAATTTTATGCTTCAATTCTTGTTCTAAATTCGTGCGAACTTGTTCTTTTAACGCATCCATTGACTCAAAGCCACATGCTTCAACGTATTCAGCACCAACAGGAAGTGTTTTCAAAACATCATGTGAAATCACAGTCACAGTAAAACGTGCTGTCTTCCCTGCGAGAACTTTATGTTCATATTTTGCATCAAAAGAATGATCAACCGTAAATGTCTCGCCAACTTTTTTCTTAAGCAACGCTTCTTCGATGAAATCAAATATGAAATTGCCTGTTCCGATACGTATATTGACATCTTTGACAGTGAAGGCCTTAATAAGGTTCTTACCAATGTGTGTTTCAAGGCTAACCACGATACGATCATCTTTAGCTGGCACTGCGTTTTTAGCCGCAGGACGGAAAAACATTTTAGCTTCCGCATGATCTTTAATTGTTTGGTCGACTTCTTTATCGTCAATAACCGCGGCAATCTTTTCAATTTTAATCTTTGAATAATCAAGTGCTGCTATTTCAGGAAGATTCTCAACATGAAGGTGGAATGAAAAATCCTTACCATGCTCATATGGATCAAGCTCATATGTTGGCTGTGCCGCTGGCTTTAATTTATTCTCTTTTAAAAGTTTGCGACTTGATTCTTGAATAAAATCGTTCAAAACTTCTTGAATGGTAGAACCTTCATAACGCTGACGAATAACATTCATCGGAACCTTTCCAGGACGAAAGCCAGGCATCGATATTTTTTTTGATTTTGATGCCAAGGACTCCACAACGCGACTTTCTATATCAGCGCTTTTTATTACGACATGGAATTCTTGCTTTAATTTCTCAGAAGAGGCTTTTTTAACGTTCATAAGTACTCTTTAACCTTATTAAGTAAATCTTTGGTGCGGACGAAGGGACTTGAACCCCCA
>CAIOTO010000101.1 GCA_903861255.1 uncultured Alphaproteobacteria bacterium
CATTGATCCATGGGTCATGAGTGATAGTAAATTAGTGCGTTTAACAGAACTATCCCCCACTTTTAAAGAAGAATATAACGCAATTAAAAACTGGTGCATAAAAGGCTTCAAGGTCAAATTTAAAGAAACCCCATAATCGTATGTATTACGAAATAAAGATCAACACATTACTTTTTATATGTAGAACGAATCTGCTCTGCAAAGCAACAAATGCATATTGACGCAGATCCGCTGGGTCTTATGAAAACCAATTCGAAATTTGTGAAAATTGTTGGTATAAAGAGCAATTTTCATGAAATGTACCTTGCTCAACTAAAAAAGTTCAGTCAGCATTGCAATCAATGCGCATCAGCTTTATTGTATTAGCAGACTGAAACCCATTTTAATTATGGCATGACATGAGCACTGCAGCACAAAAAGTTACCCAACCAACACACCTTAAAGAATCAGCACCACTTTGGTTTGAGGAGATTCAAACGCATATATGTGAAACACTTGAAGAAATCGAAATTGAATTCATGCATCCAACCCATCTTCCTGGTCAATTTGCATTCAAGTCCTGGGAACGTCATGACCCAACAGAACCCGACAATAAAGGTGGCGGCGGGAAAATGGGTATCATGGAAGGCGGCGCTGTATTTGAAAAAGCAGGCGTTAATGTCTCAACCGTTTACGGTGAATTTGCAAAGGAATTTTGTCATGAAATCCCGGGTGCAGATAAAGACCCCAATTTTTGGGCATCCGGCATTTCGCTTGTAATCCACCCAAGCAATCCATTTGTGCCAGCTGTACACATGAACACACGCCATATTGTTACTTCAAAAAGTTGGTTTGGTGGCGGCGCTGATTTAACGCCAACATTTCCCATCGATGAAGACACAAAAGATTTTCATCAATCTCTACGCACTGCATGTGATGCATATAATTCAGACGCGTATGCAAAATACAAGCTATGGTGTGATGAGTATTTTTATCTGCCACACCGTAATGAAATGCGCGGCGTTGGCGGTATCTTTTTTGATTATGTCAACAGCGGCGATATGAGCGCAGATTTTGAATTTATCAAATTAGTCGGTAAAGCATTTATTGATGTATATGCCAAAATCGTTCGTCGTCGTATGCGTCAGGAATGGACGATAGATGACAAATACAAGCAACTCGTCAAACGTGGTCGTTACGCAGAATTCAACTTACTGTATGACCGCGGTACACGTTTTGGCCTTATGACGAATGGCAATGTCGATGCGATCTTGATGTCACTACCACCTGTTGCAGCGTGGCCGTAAAATGATCGCAACTGAAACGCTTTATATTACAATCGGAGTACTTGCGGCGGCCTCGATAGGGTCAGGTCTGGCTTATGCCGGCCTTCGCCGCAGATTTGTATCAATGATCCAAGAAAATGCACACCTGAACGCAGAGATCGAATTCCAGCGCGCCCACATAAGCGATAAAGAAGAAATTTTGTTAAGGTCACAGCAGCAATTTCAAACTTTACTTGAATCAATGTCACAAAAGGCACTGATTGCGAATAATGAATCCTTTCTAAACCTAGCAAAATCTACATTTACTGACCTGCACGAGCGTGCAAAAACAGAAATGGATCAAAAACAAACCAACATATCAAAGATGATCGAACCGTTACAAAAATCGCTCGAACAAGTCGATAAAAAGATGGAAAACCTTGAAAAAGAACGTGCGCATGCTTTTACAGATATGCGAAGGCAAGTGATTGATTTGATCGCCACACAAAAGGAACTCCGCCTTGAAACATCGAATCTGGTAAAAGCCCTAAGATCGCCAACAGGGCGCGGTCAATGGGGTGAAATGCAACTAAAACGCGTTGTTGAAATGGCTGGCATGTTAGCACATTGCGACTTTGTTGAGCAAGTTTCAGTCGCTGAGGGACGTCTGCGGCCAGATCTTATCATTCGACTACCTGGCAATAAAACGATAGTTGTGGATGCAAAGACGCCGCTTATGGCTTATTTAGAGGCCTTTGAATGCACTGACGAACAACAAAAAGCACAGCTATTGCAAGACCACGCACGACAAGTACGTGCGCACATACGGATACTTTCCCAACGTAATTATTCTGAACAGTTCGACCAATCCCCTGAATTTGTGGTAATGTTTATTCCTGGCGAATCAATCTTTAGTGCCGCGCTAGAGGCTGACCCATCGCTGATTGAATATGGCGTGCACGAGCGTGTGATCATGGCAACCCCAACAACATTAATTGCGCTGCTACGCGCTGTATCTTATGGATGGCAACAAGAAGCTGTTGCTGAAAATGCACGGCAAATTTGGCAATTAGGCCGTGATTTTTATAAGCGTCTTACTGATTTTTCAGTTCATCTTGGAAAAGTTGGCAAGCACCTATCACAATCTGTGGGCGCCTATAATGATAGCGTCGGGACGTTTGAACGCCGCGTTTTAGTATCAGCACGTAAGTTTAAAGAGCTAGATCCAGGTCTTGAATCGCACGAGATTGAAATTGCTCCACTTGATATACAGATTCGCAGTCAGCAAATTCCCGAAGCACTCGGAATTGCAGAAATTGGAATAATACAAGAATAGAAAGAGCGTTCTCACACCTTCTACTCTCCAGAAGAAACGCGTCCATTACCGTTATGTATAGGATTTCCACTGTAATTATCAGACATAGGATTAAAAACTAAACCATCGTGTATTGGATTAAAAAGTTCTCCATTATTATCTGAATTACAAAGCAAGCTATCAATTTCACCATCAGCAGCCTCTGTGCCACATGAAGGATTAAAGAATGCTTGCAGCTGAGATCCGAGCCATTCCGGCGCCACAACAGCAGTATCAGGCTGCAATTGTGTTCCAGACAACTCTGGGTTAGATGGGGGCACTTCAACTGAATCAGTAGGTAGTTGTTCAGGAAGTTCAGGCGATGGAGTTGAAGGGTAATACTCAGCAAACTTACGCATAAAATCTTCATCATATCCTTCTGGGAATAAAAAACCATCCACTCTCGCAAGTATGCTTGCACCCGCGCCAGAAAAAGCAGTAGTTGAAACACTGACACAAACTAAAAAAGAACATATCGGAAAAAAATATTTTTGCATCATCTCAATCAATCTAAAAAGTAAAAATATATTTAAAATTTGCAATACAATTTATCTTCGTATTTACATTTCAAAATCAACTTCATATATAAACACACAATAAAAAAGAATCAAGTAAATATTTATAAAAACATCAAATGTTCTAACGTTTCTTTTGGGTATGAGGTTAATTTACTTTTTTTAATAAGTGATTGATAAAACTCAGCCATGATCAGGGCAATAGGTGCATATCGATTGACGGTTGTCGCAAGGGCTGGTGAAATTTCACCATACTCACCATTTAAATACTCGTGCAGATGTGCATCTTTCCACTGACTTCGTTCATGCCGGCAAGTCATAAAACAATGCAATAAATTGACAATGGTACTGCATCGATCGTACGTAAGGTGATCTTCGAAAAATTCAATTTCCTCAAGAGATAAATCAAACTTTTTAGATAGGCTAAGTCCAAAATCAGAGAAATAAAGCTGTTTACCATCGGCCAGTATATTTTCTAAATGTGCATCAAAATGAATAAAATCTTGTGATTGCATAAAATCAATAGTTGTTTTAAGTGCATCTTCAACCATGTCGGTGTCCTGCTCAACATTCTTCCTCCAATCAATTGAGTGGAAAGCCATTGATATAGATTTTGCGGGATATATTCCAGAAACAACACAATGTGAGCGGATGCATTATGACTCGCCAGAAGACGTTCACGAACAGCATCTGATCCTTCCCAATAAGCAACATCACGTTCTAAATGTTGAGATTGCTCTTCATTCATAGGCTCAGCTTTATCGCACGGCACAACGCACCAGTGATACAAAATCGGAAAATAGGAACATTTACCCGATAGCACCCAATTTGTCGTCATCAAATGCGAAGCCAATTCACGCCATGCGCCAAAACCAGCAGAACCGACACCATATTGGTAATAAGTTGGTAAATCAAAAAGATTTGCAGTCGACTGAAAATTCTCAGGCAACCGTTCAATATCTGTCAGTGGAATTTTCTTAACAAAGACCTTCCTGCCATTAATGTTAATCAGTGATGATGTGCTCCACATACTGTTATGAAACGATTCAGCAGTATCCAAAAGTTCGGCAATTTTTTGATCACTAAGCTGAGTAAGCGCCTTTGAACATAAGTTATATGTTTTTATACGCTCACTCATCAGATGACTTCCGCTTATCGATTGAAATAATGTGCAAACTCTTGTGGGTGTGGGCGAAGACGAATATCATCTATCTCTGCTTGCTTTTGATCAATGTATGTATCTATAAAATCTTTATCAAACACATTTCCTTTGAGCAAATAAGCATGATCAGCGGCCAACGCATCAAGTGCTTCCGTTAATGAACCACATACAGATGGCAATGAGGCAGCAATATCTTTATGTTCAAACAAGTCGGCTGTTTGTGCTTCACCAGGGTGAATTTTATGCTCAATGCCATCAAGTGCTGCCATCAACAATGCTGAGAAACACAAATATCCATTCGCAGTCGGATCTGGAAAGCGTACTTCAAATCGTTTCGCATTCGGTGACATAACGTGTGGGATACGGCATGCAGCAGATCGATTACTTGCTGAATATGCGCAAATGACCGGTGCTTCGTAGCCAGGCACAAGACGCTTGTAGCTATTTGTTGTTGGGTTGCAAAATGCATTTAAACTTTTCGCGTGCTTTAATACACCGCCAATTGCATACAGTGCAAGTTCAGATAAACCAGAATACGCATCACCTTTAAAAAGCGCTGTGCTATCATTCCATAATGACATGTGTACATGCATACCTGAACCATTATCACCAAAGA
>CAIOTO010000102.1 GCA_903861255.1 uncultured Alphaproteobacteria bacterium
AATTGTCATGCATGCCTCCTTATTTATAGTTACAATTGTAACTATAAATAATAAGAAAAACAAACATAAAATGACCTAAAAAGGAGAGTTTTATTTGGGTCGTGAGTGATCTAGTTACAATTTGTTCGGGAATTTAGGTAGTCAGTAATATCAAGGGATCCAGAGTAGTGCTTACATGTACCATTTTCTCGCCCAACAGTTTGGACAAGTGACATATATTTTATAACACCTGCACGTTCAAGTGATCGAGTAAATTCTGACCGTGACGAATGATGAAGTAAACGTAAGATTTTGCCATCGTTTAACGCACCCCAAAAATAATCTACTGGTACTTCTACATCCTTCATGTCGCTTGTGCCACCAAATAAACTCAGTCTTTCTACCGAGTGTTTGGTCGGCATGGAAGGCCACTTACCAGCATAGGAGGGAGGGGAGAATTTATTGTAACGGCGGGTTTCCCAAGGTTCATGTTGATTAGTTTTCGTGTTATAGGGGCTGCTTCCCCAACATGCATACATAAAATACTTATATGTTGTAGGCGTTTCATAAAAACTAAGCGTAGAAGCTTCTGTCCAATTGGCGCAATTAGCATAAGAACGTTGTTCTTCATATGTGCCTTTGTAAAGACCTGATCTCATTAATTCATGAACAAAATCATCTTTGGTTGATTCCCCCAGTCGAGCATCAAACGATATCCAGCAAAAGGGTCGCAAGAATCACGCATTTCATATAATCGATCCGTATGCACAGGAATTTCATACAGTTCGTTATCCTCTAACTGAGGTGAAGGACATGTCATGGTTATGCCATTTTTATCATGCTTTACTTTTCTACCATCGATTAAGGTAAATTCTTTCTCCCAGCCGTAAGCACGCGTTTTTAACTCTGCAATCTCGTCTTCAGTAATGCCTCGCAAGGTTTTCCACATGATTTCCATAGCGTGATCTTTATCGATTGGCTTAGAGGACTTAATTCTTTTTTGCTTGATAGAAGGAAATTCATTCCTTGAACTAGGCCTGGGAGTCAAATAATCGAATCCTGGCCGGCTATTTAAATCATATTGATTCGTTGATGCGATACAATGTGCATTCATTAAGAATAGGATTATTACTGTGAATGATGTTAATTGCATAATCATTTTAACCTTTTGAATTTTCAATCTAGATGCGTGATTTTAAGTAGGATTCTACTTTTCAATTAAATATTAATCAATTATCTTTTTAATTGACATAAATTGTTATTATTTTAGCTAAATATTAATTTAATCTTTTTTTTTGAAGAGCTCTATTTCTGAAAAGAGTTAAATTTAGAAAAGCGGCTAGACAAGGGCACAGAGTGCGCTTTACCATAATTGCAGACTTGTTTTTTTAAAGAGCCTCACACATGCAGTTTTACAACATCAAAGATGAAAACGAACAGGTCACTTTCTCTGATGCTATTACTAAAGGCATAGGCACTGCTGGCGGGCTTTATTTCCCACATAGTTTGCCGCACTTTGATGATATGCAAGCGCTGCTTAATAAAGACTTTGTGACCCGTTCAGCGCATATTGTAAGCACGATGTTAGGTGATGAAATGCCCACCGGTGTTATCGGTAGATGCATTAAATCTGCTTTCAATTTCCCAATTCAGCTAAAGCAAATCAGCGATACTATATTTGCGCTTGAACTTTTTCATGGTCCAACCTTGGCATTCAAAGACTTTGGTGCGCGATTCATGGCACAAATGTTGGCTGAAATTAATAAAAATAGCACCAATCAAAAACCAATCCGTATTATCACAGCAACATCGGGCGACACAGGCGCGGCCGTTGCGCACTCTTTTTACGGCGTGCCAAATTTGGAAGTAGCCATTCTGTATCCCTATCAACGCATATCAGACTTACAAGAAAAAATGTTTTGTACGATGGGCGGCAATATCCACACATTCGCAGTAAAGGGTGATTTTGATGCGTGCCAGGCGCTGGTAAAGCAGTGTTTGCAGGATAAAGATTTAACGAATCGCTATCGTTTGAATTCAGCAAATTCAATTAATATCAGTCGCGTTCTGGCGCAGTCACTTTATTATTTCGAGGCAGTTGCGCAAATGGGGAGGGAATGTCACGCGATATCAGTTCCAAGTGGAAACTTTGGTAACTTAACAGCGGGACTTTTTGCACGTCAGATGGGACTGCCTGTTCAATCATTTATTGCTGCGACAAATACAAATGATACCGTGCCACGTTATTTAGAGTCGGGTAACTGGGCACCAAACGATACAATTGCGACACTTTCAAATGCGATGGACGTGAGTCAGCCAAACAATTGGCCGCGCGTCGAGGAGATATTTGCAAGAAATAATGAGAATTTGCATGATGTCGTGCGCGGTGTTTCTGTTTTTGAGGCTGAAACAAAGCACGCTATGCGCGAACTTAAAGATCTTGGTTACCTTGCTGATCCACATAGTGCAATCGCGTATAAAGCGCTAAAGGACACATTAAAGCCGTCGGAAAGTGGCGTGTTCTTGTGTACGGCTCACCCAGCAAAATTTAAGCAAAGTGTTGAAGACATAGTAGGAATTGACGTTCCTCTGCCAAGCGAGATTGCAGCCGTTGCAGACAAGCCAGTTCTGTCAGCGGTGATTGAGAATGATTTTGAAGTCTTGAAGACGAATTTGTTGGCGTGTTTGTAATGCCCCCAATTCGGGATTAAATTCTATATATTCAGTCCGCCTTCATCACAGCCTGCCAGGTCGTAGCCTTGGCGAAGACTGGAAGAAGCGTTAGCTTCTGTGGTGATCCAGTGGCTGTTCTGGATGGCCACACCCTCTTCGAGGATTCTCCATGACGGCAGCGGATTCTTTTAATTAATTTATTTCAAAAAATGGTATTACCGTTGATCTAGCTTGAACTCGATCCGTCGGTTCTTTGCTAATTCTTTTTCATCTTTGCCGTCGCTCAATGGTTGGTGTTGCCCAAAGCCAGCAGCAACCAAATGGCTTTCAGGAATACCTTTGCTAATCATATATTTCACAACGGCAATAGCACGTGCTGATGACAATTCCCAGTTTGATGGATATTGCAGACTCCGAATTGGCAGATGATCGGTGTGCCCGTCTATTCGTAAAATCCATGGCAATTCTTTCGGAATGCTCGCACTGATTTCTTTAAGCGCCGTTACAAGCAGGTCGAGCCCCTTTTGCCCTTCGCCGCCCAACTCAGCAGAGGCTTTATCAAACAAAACTTCTGATTGGAACACAAAACGATCACCCACAACACGAATATCATTACGATTCCCTAGTACTTTTTGCAACTTACCGAAAAACTCAGAACGATATTGACCAATGCGCGTCAAGCTTTTGTTCGCGTCAGCATCTTTCGATAGCATTATATTTTTTTCTTTAAGCGAATTGATCTGATCATTGAGGTGATTCAGCTCCTCCACACGTTCTAACAATGCTTGATTAAGCTTTTTCGTTAGATCTTTAATTTTATGCTCGTTATCTACAGTTGTTGTTTCATATAAAGTAATTGATTTTAGCAGTCGGTCAATTTGATGTTTCAAATATTCCATTTCTTCCATAACAGAACGATGTGAAACTTCTTTTTCTTTCAGCGCATCTTTCTTTGAATCCAAGTCTTCATTTAGTTTTGCAAGTCGTTTATTAAGATCAGCTAACAGCTCGTCCAATTGCACTTTCTTTTTTGCAAGATCTTCTTTGCTTTGACGTTCAGTTGATAAAATACTGGTCAGTTCGTGTACTTTTCGCTCGAGCGCGCTCACGCTCTCCTCTTTATCGGTCAGCGCATCTGTTAAATACAGTTGCGCAATTACAAATGTCATGAGGACAAAAATAATAACCATGAGAACGGTTGCGAGAGCATCGACAAAACCTGGCCAGATGTCAATGGAATTTTGTTTCTTGCGGGAACGTTGGAACATATATCAGATACGAATGAGTGTTTTATTGAGCATAACAAGTTTTTCAAGGAAATACATCCCCTGCATTCCAATTTATCAATAAATTCTGTGTGCATTTCACCGTTAATTTGCAATTTCTGCACAAAGTTATCCACATTAATTATTTTTAGTTTTTTAGTTTTTTGTGCTTGACACCAATGTAACTGCTAGTTGCATTTTGTGTTAAAAATTCAATAAAACTGCGGGTTCTTTTGCGTGATTACTTTTTAATCACCCCCCACAGAACTGAATGAATCAGCCGTTATTAACACTTTGTTTACAACTTATCCACAGAGTTATCCACAGGTTTTGGGGATAACTTTTAAAAAATTGGAATAAATACAAATCCAATTAATAATTTCTTAACTTAAATACAATATTATTTAATTACAAAGATTTTATCAATAAGTGAAATATATGGCGCTCAATAATACTACAAATACATTTAAAAGTTTAATCACACTGGCTAGCTATTCGCTACTAGCAAGCAGCGCGTTTGCATCCGACGACGGATCACAAAGTGTCGATCAACAAGTAAGCGAGGGTGGGCCAGCCTATAACGCAAGCGAACCAGGTACAAAGAAATGCAGGACTGAAACATTTCCAGAAGTCACTAATTTTGGTAAAGACTTTCTTGGGGATTTTTCTGACGCTGACTGGGCTGTCACTCAAGACACATGGGAACAAATAATGAACAGCGCCTGTGTTTACACTGATGAAGCTATACGAGACCAATTCAGAAAAGACGTAATTCTTTGGCATAATGCAATGTTCAAGCAACCAAAGAACGGAAAAGTTAGCAATAAAACACTTCAGACAAAGCATCTAACACAACTTCGCAACACGCAGAATTTCCTTAAAAGATGGATTTTAACATTAGCGTTTGGTCCCCTTAAATATGTTACGAAAAATAATGCCTCATCAAAAGAACAAGGTGAAGCAGGCTACCAAGCTTGGACACCATTCCCATACCCGCTTGCATCTGCGCTTAGCCATGGCCAAAGAATGATCATAATGCTCAAGAATGTTGGTAATCTCAAGATGTATAATTTACTTTTAAGTGGAAATCAAAACACAACGTCAACCATAGACTTTAGTCGAATGTTTGCTTCTCATGGCGTCCATGAAAAAAATGGAAAGATCATCGAAGATAAATTAATGGCGGGAATGGGGGCGAGCCACCATGGCGTTAACGTCCCCCTTGGCGGCGTTGGGAACATAAATCCTGCAGGTGACATAATTGGACCAGAAGGTCAAAGCTATGTAAAAAACAGTGAAACAAGTAAGTCTGGATATCAATTAGGACATGTCTATATTCGAAGGGACCGCCTAACAAGCTTAGATTCCTTATTAATGGGCGTTGAAAGCACAGCCCCTGGAAGTTCAAGTCCATTCTTAACAGGCGGGAAGTCACATGACATCACAAGCGGCATGAAAGATGAAACAACCAACAAATCATCCACAGGCGGCCAAAAATGGGAAGTCCTATTAGGAAGCAGGGCGCCCGCAACATATGCCGGTCTTTCTGTGCAAATAAACCCTGAACGATTAGCGCTACTAGAAAGATTATTCACAGCTGTATTAGCCATGCCCGTCGAGGAACAAGCAGAATTGTTCAAAGACCTTTTGAAAAGCAAAGCAACAGAAGCCAATGCTGTCCTGCGTGCTCATCCACAATTGCAAGGAATACTCTCAAACCTGCCGTCATCACAGCCTTCCTTGGAGGAGACTGCAAGAGACAAAGGTGCTTAGTTCAGCGGATAACTAATGTACAAAATCTTGCGCATAGCACTTGATTAATTTGCCGCTTTTTACACAAAGTTATCCACAATTATTTTTTTTAGCTTTTTAGTTTTTTGTGCTTGACACCAATGTAACTGCTAGTTGCATTTTGTGTTAAAAATTCAATAAAACTGCGGGTTCTTTTGTGTGATTACTTTTTAATCACCCCCCAAAGGATTGAATGAATCAGCCGTTATTAACACTTTGTTTACAACTTATCCACAGAGTTATCCACAGATTTTGGGGATAACTTTTATAAAAAATAGGCAGACAAAGAAAATCAACCTTTCATTGATTGAGCACATAATTAAATTGAAAAATATATTTTTTCGCAATAGTATATACCTTGAAATCAATAAAAAAAGAAATAAAATGATTAAAATATTCTTATTTTTAAATTTGTTA
>CAIOTO010000103.1 GCA_903861255.1 uncultured Alphaproteobacteria bacterium
TCATAAAGACTTGTTTTTCTTCTTCTGTTGGTAATGCACTAAAAATAGAAAAAAGATCGCGAATGACTCTTATCTTACCTTCCTTATTAAAGATACGTGCATAATATGACTCACAAGAACTCATAAAGGATTGTTTTTCCTCTTCTCTTGGTAATGCATGATAAATAGGAAAAAGATCGATAATGACTCCTACATTTGAACCATTACTATCAAAAAACGGGTTGCAGAAATTCATAAAAGATTGCTTTCCTTCTTCTGTTGGCAATTTTTTATAAATAGAAATAAGATTATTTACGTTATAATTCTTTTTGCCAGGCATATCACAATTTTCTAAATGAAAATATGGCGAAGAAAAATCTATAAATTTGCGCCTTTCTGCATCATCTTGGAATGCCTGATAGATACAAAGACTATTACTTATGACGTATCCATATCCATATTCTGCTCGTGTAAGGTATGGCATACAAAATTCCATAAAATTGTGCCTATCATGATCCCCATGCATTTCTTTATAGATAGGAACAAAAATACCCGTATTACTTATGTCTATCGGCTTACCCAATCTACCAAGGTATGGTTGACAAAAAGCCTTAAAAGCTTTCATCTGCATTTCTTCTGGAAATGCCTGGTAGATCGGAAAGAGAATTCTCATCATTTGCGAATTTCCTTCAAGAGAATAGTCGTCAGCAGAAAACAATGGCTCCAAAAACGAAAGAAAGTTTTGCATTTCACTTTCCCTTGGGAATGCTTGGTAGATAGGGAAAAGATTTTCTATCACTAATACTTTATTAAATTTCTGCAGCCAACCATCAAAATACGATTCACAAAATGTCATAAAATTTTGTCTATTTGTTGTATCCGGAAAAACTTGATAGATCGGCAGGAGTTTTTTAATAATATGAAAGTTCGATCCATTGTTATCAAAATACGGCGCACAAAAAGCAGCGAATTCATCGTGGCTCCCTTTTGTTTCTTGCTTAAATAAAATACTTAATATTTCATTAATCTCACTATACGGCACCTTCATATTCAAAAAAAATTGTTCAGTAGCCTGCAATTGATCTTGTCTTGGCCATTGATTCTTATTTCGACCAATCCAATTTGATAATGCACCTCTTAACGCATTCTTCATTTCAACTTTTTTATCACCCACGTACATACCAGCAATAGATGAATTTTGGATATAATGTTCCATACGTTGAGTTGGATCTTGCTGCTGTCGTATTGCAGCCCTAGCAGCTGCACGGATTGCATCCGCTCCACGATCTGGTTCTTGACTTGCGCACACAACACTTGAACTAATTAATAAAATTGTAACAAAATTTTTCATAAAATATAAAACTCGTTGAAAATGATTCATAGTACATATATGGCATTTAAAATATAAATTACAAGTATAAAGTCAAAAAAAAACGCATAATAATTCTAAATACAACTAAACATGAATTTAACAAAAAAATCTTCCTTGATTTAACTCACTTCTCCCTTTCAAAACTCAACGTAATCCTTCATAATTAAATAAAATTTATGAAAAATAGTGTTATACCCATCCTGAATCAAAATGTTGAAATTTTAAGTCAGCAGTTTTGACCAGAAAACAAGTCTTTAAAACCGCAGATAGTTACACTATCTAAGGCTTTTAAAGATGACGTTAGGTGGGTAAAATTGCATCTTAAAATTTCAACATTTTGATTCAGGATGGGTATATGTCCGCAGAAACACGTGATCGGTTTATAACGTACTACACAAATGAAATGAATTATTTGCGTCATGCCGGCCATGCTTTTTCGCAATCGCACCCTAAAATTGCCCGTCGCCTAGAATTATCCGACAAAGAATCACCAGATCCGCACACTGAACGTCTGCTTGAATCCTTTGCTTTTCTAACGGCGCGGCTTGCACAGGAAATTGACAATCGCTTCCCAGAATCGGCTGGTGCTTTGCTACAGGTGCTCTACCCACACCTTGTTAACCCAATTCCATCCATGAGCGTTGCGCATTTCGAAACTGACCCCACTAAGGGAAAAATTACAAAAAGTCATACGATTGATAAAGGCGCATCGCTTTCCTGCTATGCAAGCGACGACATCGTTTGTAAATTTAGAACCACCTACCCTGTCACCTTATTGCCCGTAGAGCTTTCTCAGGCTGAGCTCGTACAGCGCACACATGACGCAAATGCACACCATGCTTGGCATTTAAAACTAACACTGAATACATTCGGCGGCACTGCCATGGCCGACACAGATCTTGATCATCTGATATTTCATATTGCGGCTAATCGTCAGCTCGCGTATTCCATTTATGAATGTTTGTTTTCACAAAAACAAATTCGTCTTTTTGTGCGAACACCAGACGGCGAACACACAGTTGAACTGCCAAAAGATTCCATCGTTCCCATGGGATTTGGCAAAGATGAAATGATGCTGCCTACACCGCCACATGGCACAAATGCCTTTTTGTTGTTGCAAGAATTCTTTCATCTTCCCGAGAAATTCATGTTCTTTAAAATATTGAATTTGGATAAGATCAAGGACTCTTTTTCATTAGAATCTGATTCGCTTGAGCTTTATATCTCGCTTGGGGAAATTGGCGGCCTCATGGATTCTAAAATAACGAAAGATAATTTCCTGCTGGGTTGCACACCGATTGTGAATTTGTTTAAGAAGACAACAGACCCTTTGCGGCTCGATCGACGTAAAATCAAATATCGCATTATTCCCGATCAAAGACGTGATAACACACTCGAGATTTATAGTATTGAATCCGTTATGTCTGCCATTGAATCAACCAATCAAGTGCAAACGTTTGCACCGTATTTTTCGCTTCAGCATCACAATGATAATAATCAAATCTTTTGGCACACCCGGCGCATTGCCTCTGAAATTCGCGGCGTACCAGGTTCTGATATTATGATTTCTTTTGTAGATTTGGGGTTCAACCCTACCCTGCCCCCACGGCATATTGTGTATGCAAATACGCTGTGTACTAATCGTTATCTTCCAGAACAAATTCCAAGCCAGGCTGAATTTCAACTTGAAGAAGCAGCGCCATCTTCACGTATTACATGCCTTAGCAAACCAACACCGCAAAGTTATGCCCCTATCGATGGTGATTCACTCTGGCGTATAATTTCAATGTTATCGACCAATCATTTAACACTTATGGGATCACAATCATCCTTGGATACCCTAAAAGAACGACTTTTCTTGCATGTAGGTGCACAACAAAAAGACCGTTTGATGGATATCAATAGCATTGAAAAAGTCAGTCAACAACCCATTGTACGCCGAATTGGCAATGAAGCATGGCGCGGTTTTGTAAAAGGCGTTGAAGTCAGCATTCATGTAAATACAAGTCCACATAAGGGAAGCAGTAGCTTTTTGCTTGCGTCGGTCCTACGGCATTATTTTGCTATTACGGTTTCAATGAATTCATTTGTAGAAGTTGTCCTTAAAAGCAGCGAAGGTAAAGGAGAGTGGATGCGATGGCCAGCATTACACGGCACCAAAACCCTCCTGTAACAGAGGCATTAAGAGATGAGCCCTTTTCGTTTGATTTTGATCAAGCCGTCGTTGTGCTTGAACATATGCATAAATCGTCTCATCACCTGGGAAGCGATAGCCTTTCACCCTTAGGTGACTCAAGCGATTTAACGCGCGAAGCCCTTACCATCAAATCACATGTAAGTTTTTCAACACCTGCATCAGAATTACAAAAGCTTGATATCGACGCAGAAAAACCAACGTTATGGATTAATTTTCTAGGTCTTGCTGGCGCGCTTGGGCCTTTACCAACACCGTACACGGAAATGGTGATCGATCGAACGCGGTCGAAAGACACAAGTTTTCGTGATTTTCTTGATATTTTTAATCATCGCATGGCCGGCAGGTGGCACCGCTTGCATAAAAAAGTACACGTGGGTATCGCGCAAGTTCTACCGCAACACTCAAGCATTGGGCAGTGTTTATTAAGGCTTGCTGGGATCAGTCATGAAAAAGTCATGAATGGCACGGCACTTAGTGAAACTGCACTGCTAACCTATCAAAGTCTATTGTGGAAACAACCTCACGGGGGCGCCGGGTTGGAGCAAATGCTACATCACCACTTTGGAATTAATACCGAAATACATGATTTTGAAGGCGCTTGGCGTCATGCGCGCGCAGATGAAATAAGCCACATTGGTGTAATTCATGGACAATGGAATGCACTTGGGCAAACAACAATTCTGGGTTCAAAGTGCTGGGATCAAATGGCCGGTATTCGTATTGATATTGGTCCGTTAACATGGGATAAATTCTGTGTTTTTCTGCCGACATTTCATAAGGGAAAAACAAATTTGCACGATCGTTTAAAGGATCTCTGCCAGCTATACGTCGGCCTGGATTACTCAATCACAGTAAAGCTTATACTGAGTCATAACGAAATTAAGCCAACAATCTTACAAAGCCAAGTCGATCATACACACACAACGTTTCATTTGGGACTTAATACGTGGCTGCACCGAAGCAGTCCTGCACCAGAAGATGTGTCTACCCAATTACGATTTGGGTATCCCGGGTAAACGACGTTAATTTTATACTTTAGCCTTTTTCGTAAGCAATTCAACAAACACGCGTTTCATCTCTGCTGGCGTCATATCATGGGGAATGTGTTTTATAAATTTACCTTCACGATCCAGCAAATACACATATGTACTATGATCTACTAAATAGGCGTTCCCATGGGCGACACTTTTAGCGTACACACGATATTGATCTTTAACCGTTTCAATAGCCTTATCTGTTCCTGTTAGCATCACAAATGCTGGGTCAAAATTACTCGCATATAATTTTAATAACTCTGTCGTGTCACGTTTTGGGTCAACTGTTATAAAAATGGGAACAAATTGATCGCGATCACGTTCAAGAGAAACTAAAGCTTTACTAATGTTTGATAGGCCAAGTGGGCAAATGTCTGGACAAAACGTATAACCAAAGTATAAAACAGTAAATTTTCCGCGTACTTCATGAAGCGAAAATGATTTTCCAGCAGCATTTGTTAATGTGAAATCCCCACCAAAAGGAGCCGTCTCAACTGTTTTCTTATCGACAACATATGCCAGTGGTTTTTCACGATATTGAGTAATAACAACATAAGCACACAAAGCACAAAGACAAATTCCATACAGTATCCAACGAAATTTTGTCATTTTAGGCCCTTTTTGTTAAAAAACTATTTGAAACAACGCCCGACATATCGTTCGGTTGATCAACAATTGTAAATTGTGGAAGCATTTGCATCATTGGCAAACTGCATCGCTGAGAAACATTTGAAACTGCAGCCAAAAATTCATGTGGCAAATCCATATCTGTTATAATAATTTGCACAGGACGTTTCGAAAGCGACCTTAATTCGCGAATGAAATTTTCCCAGTTATCAGGTAACCCTAGAATTGGCACAGTATGAATACGACGCCCTTTTTCTTTAGTATTGGGCGACAAAATACCGACTGGTTGATAGGATAGAGCTGGTGAATGCATGACTTCACGAATAAAAAGCTCGATTGCATCGCCGTTTCCTACAAGTAAAACGGGCACAGCCTGTTCAGCCAGTAAACGCTTTTTTTGCACGGTGTGACGTTCATGCACAGAACGATAAATGAAACGTGGCAAGCAAAGCAATACGATATAAACAAGTGCATTCAAAAACGGAACAGACCGCGGCAATGATTCCTGTTGCGCCAATAAAATCATAAGTGGAAAATACAAGATTGACGATAAAATAACCGAAAGCGTCAGCGGCACGCAGTCTTCTAGTGAAAAATATCGCCACAAAGCACGGTGCGTTTGCATCCAAATAAAAACGCTTAAACTGGTGAGCATAAACACAACCATATTTTTCAGAATATAGCCAGGCGTATAATCAAGAAATTCATCGCCAACACGCAGATAAATAGCAATAAAAAGTGATAAAAATGCGAGAAAAACATCAAACAGCAAAACAGCTTGAGGCAGAATAACAGTACGAGGAAAAACTCCAAGTAAGTTTGATTTTAATCGCGCAAAATGATGACCGACGCCTTGGAAAAAAGTACCTGAATCTCGAAATGCACGCATTGTCATGCGCAATCGATCGACGATAGAAAGTTTTCGTTTTGCCATACTATTTTTCCTAATTATTCACATTCACAATAGGATAGCATGTTACGTTACTAAAATGACACCAAAATTCTATTCTTTCTTCATTTTATGTTCTTATTCTATCTTCTTCTTTAAAATCAACGTTTAATTTTAAGAAATCATGTCTAGGGTCAGGGAGATGTGAGACTTTTTAAGGGGGGTGGACGAAGGCGCGCAATCCATTAAGCGCCGTAGCCGAGTCCTCCCCTTGCCTTAATAAAAAAAGACCTCGAGAATAGGAGTTTGAACACTAA
>CAIOTO010000104.1 GCA_903861255.1 uncultured Alphaproteobacteria bacterium
AAGTTGTAACCGTTCATATACATCGTATGAATTGTGTCCGGTATTAGAAAAGCAATTTGGCAAACCAGCCACGTATATTTTACAACTCCTTCATTATTGGTTGCTCTTAGAAAACCTTTCGCAGGGCATTATTCGTGATGAACTCCAGTGGTTTTATAATACACACAGTAATTGGTTGAAAAAATTAAACCAAAATAAGATTTATATTTCTCTTTCCAGTGTCCGCAGAGGTCTTGAAATTCTTGAAAATCAAGGCGTGGTTCTTGCGCGTTGTTTTAATGTGCCTGGTAACAATATTAACTCATATACAATCGATTATGATCAGCTTGAATGTTTGATTGGAAAAGTATCTCTCACACGGCTTCAAAGAAGACCGTGCCCTGTTTTAGAACAACAGCTGCAACCTCATATAATCGCGCATAGCAACAAAAAATTTCCAGTCTTTAATGAGCAGACTTATGGTCATAAGCCTGTTCAAATGAGCAGGCCTATTAATAGATATATAACAAAAAAAACATTAAACAATTTTCCATCTGATCAAAATTTGGATGAGATGGCGTTGCCCCATGCCAATAACGCAGATCAAGCTTTTCAACAACAAGAAAAAGAAAAAATAAATATTCCTGAAAAAATGATTTGTCTTTGGAATGAAATTATTGAAGAAAACAAAACTTCCGTAGCATTAACGCCGCAACGGGCTCGTTACCTGATCACAGCTTTTAACCAAATTTTTAATAGGGATCTTGAAGAATGGATCGCCTTTTGCTGTAAAATTGCTTCAAGTAAGTTTCTTATGGGAGAAACGTCAACGTACACATGGCGCATCGATCTTGATTGGGCGCTTAATTTTAATAAGACTCAACACATCCGTGAAGGAAATCGTTATACATTTGGTGATCGTCTCGTTGCGTATAACGCTCAAACAGTTAAGAAAAGTGTCGATAAACCTCAATCATCGACAGAGGTATTAGGTGAACTTACTGAAAAACCTGACGCCTTGAAAATACGCCTTAACATTCAAGAAATTTTAAAAAGAAGATATTGCGATGATAATGCTGCTCTCTATGCGGCTTGGTTTAAAGATAGCCATATCGATATTAAGGATAAAGAAAGTGATGTTAGAACGTGCTATTTATATGTTAAAAGTCGTTTTATCAAAAATCAACTTCACATTCGATACGAAGATTTGTGTGAGGCTTTATTTACTGAAATTCGTGTAGGGTTGCCAAAAATCAATGCCGAAACTTCTGAGAGTCTAACCCCATTAGATTCTGGTAATGACCATACTATAGAAACAAAAACTCTTTTTTCAGAAGAGATTAATAGTGAACTCTTGGATGAAAATAATCAGATAGAAGATAACCAACTGTCTGATTCATTCAGAGATGAGGCGTTACAAACACGCTCTTATCCAACAGAACTTTTTGATCCAACAAAAAACGCACCACACAGAAATATTTCTATTACTAAATGCACTCACGAAGAAACAGGAGAGCTGCTAAAAACAGTTAAACATGCGAATGATTCCGAACACACATCAATAAATAGATCCGGTGCGGATCAATGTGACACTCACGATAGCGATCATGATGATAGGAGGGCATTGAAACAAACAGACATAAAGGATGTTGTGATGAATAAGGCAGGCTCTCGTAAGATCTGTCAAAACGATCAACCAAAAAGTCAATCGGATACAGAAAACAAATCTCGCTCAATGTTACACATACTGCATGACATAAACGTACTTAGTTTTAGAAAAAGGGCTAAAAGTATTTTGCCGGAATCTCTGTATTTAAAATGGTTTCATGACGTTGAATTGAATGTCGAAAAGGGGAGGGCGCTGTTGTACGTGTCGTCACACGAAGAAAAGCAACACATTGAATCTGACCTTTCTATTTTTAGTGAGCAACTTCCTCTTGACGTGTTGATAAAACACGATTCTTCAAAAGAGGAAAGTAATCAATTACAGAACGAAATCGGTGTTGATACTCCAATAAGTTCTAATGATAGAGAGGGTTCTTCAAACGATAACAATCTCGATTCGACGTTTGTTTCTCAAGAAATAAGTGCTGCTGTTGACCCAGGACGTTTTTTAATAGATGAACATCAAAAGAAGTCCATATATGCGCGTATTATTATTTATCACGCGCATATCATGGTTTTAAACGTTCAAAAAAATTCGGCAAGCTATCATGTTTATTTATGTCAAAAAGAGGAACAAAAAATTTATTGGATAAAGTCAGGTCATCACGCTCATTTTTTTGTTTTTTTGCTCAGTAAAAACGACGCTGAGAATTGTGTTTATCAACCCCCCACCTTTTTTTATAAAGATAGACACAAAGATTTAAAACCACTTATCTCCGCGCCAAGCCGACGGAATATAATGTGCGCTTTTCCTGTGGATCAACCTGCTTTGAATCCTCATCTCCGCAAACGACTGGGAATTCAAGCCATTTGGAATTAAACGTGTCAAAGTTTCAATATAACATGCATACAATGAAAATCGATAAAAATAATCATAAAAGTTGGTTTGTTTCTTATAAAAACACAAATTTTCATATTTTAGAAAAATAAGAAGATTATTTTGTGTAAAATGATCTAAATTTTGCATGACAAACATTTCAATATTTGGTAAAAAGTGACATAATTCAATATGAAGTTACAAAGTCTCATAGATCATGTCCTCACAACGATTAGATACCACTTCTCAACGCTTAGAGTACCTTATTAATTTAGCTGGGCTATCGCGGGGAGAATTTGCTTCTAATATTGGAAAACACAGACGTACAATTCATTCCTGGCTCACAGGCGAAGTAGTTATTCGAAAGAATCTTACCAATTTTATTCTTAATTTTTTTGAATCACAGGGAATTTCATGTTCAAAAGAATGGCTTGAAGAGGGAATGGGGGATGTGCCTCTAAAAAGTGAAATTGACGCTCCTATACTGTTTGATCATTTTAATCTTGATTACACGGTTCAGATGACGCTCGTTCTTTATAAAAAAAGTTATCCACATTTATTGCATTTGTTTGTGAATGATGCAATTTATGTCCCACGTTTAACACCACAAACACTCCTTATCAGTAATCCTATTGCTCAGGAAAAATTTAAAGAGGAATGGCCGCATGGTTATTTACTCAAAAATGAAAATGATCAAATTATGCCGGTTGATATTGTAAAGAAAGAGAAATATTTGGTTGCAACGCCTTTTTTACAAGAAGGTTATGTTCCCAAAGAATATGTATTGTCTGAAGATGAACGCATTTGTCCTATTATTGTAAATAGACCTATTTACTAGGTAGCAGAAGACATTACGCTATGTTTTTTGCGCAATAAAAGCAATGCTCTCTCGACCGTCATAGAGCGCATTTTCTGGAAAAAAGCCGTTTCGATTCATATAAAAAAGATCAGTAATTGTAAATCCTGATTCTTTTGCTACTGTGTAACAGAGATCCTCATCAAATAAATGTACAGGAAGATCCACAAAGGGTGCTTTTTCCGGACAAAAATAGTCAAGTGATTCGATAAGTCCTGGCCACGGGTGATTATTCTTTTTTCGTTGTTCATACAAGGGGATAAAGCGCTTAGTCGTTCCGAAGTATGGTGTTTCATTTGACACAAAGATCTTTCCACCAGGGATCAGCCACTGATGAACTTTTTTAAGACATGTGATGATTTCTTCACCATAGAAAAAATGAAACACACGCGAGAAAAGTGCACATGAAATTGATGATATTGGCAAATGAATATCATGACGAATATCTCCCACTAAGAATTTAAGATTTTTACCTTCTAAAAATTCACTTTCAATGGCTGCCAAATGAGTTGGATCGGTATCATTTGCAAAGATAGATCCACCTTTTCTTAGAACTTCACGTGTTGCAATGCCATAGGCCGCCCCAACATCGAGCGAAAAAAGAGAGTGGTGTTTGGGGTGTATTGCCTCATCAATAAAAAGCCTCGTTAAGGCATCAATATTCGTTAGCATAAACCCTTTTTTATTCACCGTTGGGATATAAAGATTTTCAAACTTTGGGATTGAAAGTGTATTCACAAAAATTATTAAACTCTCTAAACGTTATGTGTGTTCATGTTGAAAAAATTTACAATATGAGAAAGAGAGGCCATTGTAAAGTCCCTATTAAACATTTTTTCAAGGGAATCTTGATTATTTGAAAATCCAAGTGCATAAAATTCGGAATACGTATTTTCTTCAATTTGTGTTGATTTAAACGCTGTAAATCCTTGATAAGCTCCGGTGAGGGACGCACGATGTTGAATGTAAGAATGGTGTCGCTGATCAGAACTTTTAAAATTCCATTCACCAATACGTAAATGTGCGGTGTGCGCATAGGATTGAGAAACAATAGGATCATTTCCCCAAAGTTTTAAAAATTCTGGGAACCATTCTTTTGAATTAGTGGCATAAGCGTCAAGGACACCATTTTTGACTTTTGCATAAGCAACATAGAAATCTTCTAGGTGCGTTAGCGGTGAATTGAGTGAATCGTTTTTTTGCATGTTATGATTGTAGGTTTGAAACAGCATTTTTTTGCCTCATCTGTTGATAAAAAATTAGAGCACCAAGTGAAGGGAGTGAGAACCAGAAATAGTCGATGCTCACTGTTGTGAATGAAAGATTTTTCATCACAAAAATCGTTAGAGTGCTTAATATTCCTGTGCCAAGCGAAAAGGCGATTGAAATAAAGCGTTGCCTGAAGAGAGGGTCAACATATCGTTGAAAGATGACATGTTGTTGCGATCCATGTTGCCCAATGAGAAGAGCAATCATGAAAAAGGGAATAAAAAAATGTTGTGTGTAATAGGTTATAAAAAAGAGTAAAGGCATTAAGGTTATGGTGCATAGAAATACCCAGGGCACATATTTTTCAGAATCTTGTTTTTGGTTAATGTGGCCTATGTAAATCGACGCTAACGATGCCGTTAAGAGATAGATGATTTTATGATAGATCAAATCGATCCCTGTTGTATTGAGAGGAAGCGTTTTGTCATTCACTGCAATAAAGAGCCAGTAACATAACGATGACGTTTGCCCGCCAACACAAAAAATGAAGAAAAAGAGGGATAGGTTCTTTTTGATATAGTGATAAGTGGTTTGTGTTTTTTGCTTTTTGTTTGTGTTCCTGAGTGTTGATGTGTTTCGTAAAAAATAAGAGGACACCCCAATCATGGCACCCATAACAAACCCAATTCGCCAGAACCATGAAGGGAGAAATGTGAGTTTTTGTGTCAGCGAAAAGGTGGATGCAAGTACAAGCCCCATAATGGCTGATGACGTGAGTAAACCACTGATCCACCAGGATTGATGTTGACATTCTTCAAGTGCAAAAATTGCGGCACCGTTATACTCACCGCCTGCTGATATGCCTTGTAGGATACGGGAAGCGAACACAACAATAATTGCGAAGACACCAATATGCTCGTACGAAGGTAAAAAAGCCATGCTCAGTGAAGCGGCCGTCATGCACAAAATGGATAATCGAAGTGAGCGTATTCGGCTTATGTTATCGCCAATATAGCCAAAAATAAGACTCCCAATGGGGCGAATGAGCAGTGAAATACAAAAAGCGAGAATGGCAAGATAATCAGATAGTTGTTGATTGGAAGAGCCAAAGAATGTTTTGGCAATGACGACAGAAAAAGCGCCAAAAATTGTGTAATCGAAGAACTCGAGTGCATTCGAACAATAAACGGAAGCGAGGAGACGACTTTTAGGTTGCATTTTTTATAGTTATAGAAAAACCTTATCAGGATAATGATGGGTTTTTATTAAAAAATCAATCTATTTTATCGAGAAATCAGCACTTTTGTTGTGTTTTTGAATTTAAGCTTCTTTTTACAAAAAAAAAGTTAAAATTTGATAAAAAATATTTTTACAAGGTGAAAAAAATGCTGCTAATCTTAACATATGTTCAATATTGAACGAGTCTAAATTTAAGAAGATCAATATTGAACATATGTCTAAAACATAATTTAACACAGGAAAAAACAGCACCAAGTTTCTAACCTAACAACAAAAAACAAACACAACACCACTGAATTTAGCCATTTAACACCATGTAGGAGTTAACAAAATGAAACAACAAATAACCACTTTAGGTAGAAGGAAACCAAACTCTCTTATTCTTTATATGTATTGTCCAGGACATCGGGATCGCACAACATCAGGGCGGTTTTCCCGTTGTACGGGGTGCCGCACACGTGTGTTTCGTGCTGATCCCGTGTCTTATCGATCTTCATTTGAGAAAGGAGCATGAACGCGTATGTCACATCTTCAAGCGCTTCACCATCACATGTCTGTCTATAACCAGCAGGTGAGTAGGACAACACATTCGAGTTACGTGAATCGACTGATCGCTTTGTTTCATAACCTTATACACACAAGAATCCATAGAGTTTATCCATAACCACGATTGTAGAGCTCAGTATTTACGCATTTGTATGAATGCATGGCTGCACGAGCGCTTAATAAAAAAATATACAACCAAACATTTAGGAGTAAACCCATGACCACATTTGACTTAAATTACACTAATTTTAGCCGAAATTTAATAAAAAGCATCTTTGCTGTGATGTTCGGATTTTTCATGATGAGTTGTGCGCATGCGGTTCCCGCAGGGATCCCGGCTGCTAAATCATTTTTAGAAATAATACTGCCCTATGCACAATGGCTCGTTCCAATTGCTGGCGGAACGTTGACAAGTGTCAATCTATGGCGTTGTTTTGACAAGGGGAGTACAAAAGCGGCTGGCTATGCGGCAGGTGGTGCGGGCATTACCTGTCTCGGATTTACTGGTCTTTTTGGCGCCGGAGCTGCAACACTGCTCATTTAGTTTAAACAGTAAAGGAGGGAGGATGTTATGTCATCTGAAAACAAGATATTGAATTACTTGGATACGCCGACACGTATTTTATTCTGGCCTGTTTCAGAGTTCATGATGGTTGTGATGCCAGTACTTATGCTGATTATGTTGGGACATCCTCTATTAGCACTGATGCTTGGCGGGAGCTTTATCTGGGGTATTCGATTGTTTAAACGATCGTTTGGTGCGGGTATGCTCGAGGGGTTCTTGTATCGATACTTTGTTCATAATCGTACCAAATATCCCACCACACCTCCTTCTTATATTCGAGAATTTATCGGTTAACCTATGAAATTGTAATTTAAATAAAATAAATCTGATTTTAACACGCAATAAGGACGACATTTTATGGATTATGCGGTGACGAAGAATCTCTTTGCCCAGAAAACAACCAAAAAGAATCTCTTTTTAGCTCTTTTGTGTGGATCGATGCTGATTAATATCCTTCAGGGAATTGAACGCTTAACGGTAACGGAGAAAGTTATTGTTTTGCCGCCTGTCATTCAAAAAGACATTTGGATTAAGGGCAATACGGTATCGGAAAGTTATCTTGAAGAATGGGCGCTTTATCTCAGCAATCTGTTGCTGAATGTCTCAAAGCATACCATTGGGTATCAATCCGAACTTGCGCTTCGCCATGTGAGTCCTGAATTATCCGGAAAGATGCAGGTTCAATTTAAAAAAGATGCAGAGAATTTAACAAAGAACAATGCGACCACAACCTTTTTGCCTAAAGAAATTGTCGTTGATGAACAGAAACTAACGGTACGTGTGACGGGCATGTTTACAACCTATGTTGGCAAAGAACAGGTCAGTAGCCACGAACACACCTACGCATTGAAATTTATATTCAATAAAGGGCGTTTCTTACAGCTCACCCAATTTAAACAGTTGAACGCTGATCAAATGGCTGTGGATGATGACAGTGACATCACTGAAACTGATCTTAACGAAACGAACTCAACCATACATCAAGGAACACAGCAATGAATCGACATCAAAAAATAGGACTCTGTAGTTTTCTTGTAGCTGTCATGCAAACCGCATGGGCTGCAAAAATTGAGCTTCCGTGTGATGATTCAAAATCACCGGTTGTTAAAGCCAGTACACACGGATTTACACGTATTTCGGTGAAGGGCGATAGGTTACGGGATGTGATGGGACTTGAAGAGGATGTCATCGTTGAAAAAAATGACGCTGAAGGGATCCTCTTTCTTAAAAATATAAAAAACAAACAAACTATTACTCTCATTACTGAAAATGGTGTGTTTCAGGATGTGACGCTGGTTCCGGACGGATCGGAATCGATGAACATTGTGTTTAAACCGGAAGTTCAGACCAAATCTGTCGAAAACGAAAAAAATGCGGTACCAAATACTCTGTTTGATCCACACGCCATGCATGGGTCTTTTTCAATGAATACGCAAGAGACGCTGATTCAATTCATAAAGCATCTTTTTGCAGGCATAGGTGATGCCACAAAAGATGAACATGTGCGCACATCGCCAAGTGGTCTCGACGCTGTTTCAACACGTATTGTGCATGTACAAGGAATGGTTGGAGAAGTGTTTACCATTACCAATACCGAAAACCAGACAACGATTCTCCTGGAAAAAGATTTCTATCAACGTGGGGATCTGGCGATTGCGCTTCAAAAGAAACAGATACAAGCCGGTGAAAGCACATCGCTGTTTGTGATCAGGTCGTTATAGGAATATTGCCCCATGAAACAGCCATTTTCTGAAAAAATAACCCTTTTACGATCCTCCGTGATTGAAAAAACAAATATGACGCAACGCATCGCCTTTTTTGGTGTGGTGGGCACAGTGATGTTGTCGGTTGTTGGCGGACTTGTTTATAAAAGCTACGCAAGTTCTAAGAATGATACGAAACAATCTGACGAAGCACCGCGAAAGGAAAAACGCATTAAAATTGAATCCGGTGGATCTGTATTAAGTTCACAAGAGGTTTGGGTCGATCGTCTTGAAAAAGAACAAGCTCTTCTGAATAAGCGTTTTTCAACCATGGAAAAAATTTTAACAGAGTTGGCAAAAGGTAAACTCACGTCAGGTCAACAGCCCTCTTTGCAAACGGGATATGAATCGAATCCGTTTTCTGAATCAATGTCTACTGACAGTAGCCTAAGTCCAAATGTTTTGGATCCAACAGGACTGCAGCCAAGGACTGATGGTTCGAGGGGTGATGCCAACACATCGAAGCTTGGGTTTAATACCAATAATCCAATTGTGGCTCCTAAAGAAGAGAAAGATGCTGCGCCCGTTAAATTACAACGTGTCACGTTTAATGTGGATCCATTGTCTTCAAAGAAGATTAAGAAATCCATTGATCATTATGTACCGGCAGGTTCCTTTGTGCGTGGCCGTTTGACCAGCGGCGTCGTTGCACCAACCAGTGTTCAATCAAGCTCCAACCCGCAGCCCATTCATATTGAGCTGACGAATCTTGGTAATTTACCACGCGGCTTTAAAACGGATGTGAAGCAATGTTTTTTGATTGGCTCAGCTTATGGAGATCTGTCATCGGAGCGTGTGTTGATGCGCCTTGAAACATTGTCGTGTGTGGAGCGTAAAACAGAAGAAATCATTGAACTGGATGTGGATGGATTTGTGACCGGTGAAGACGGCGCCAATGGACTTCGTGGCATTTTGGTCGATCGAACCGGACCTGCGATGCGTAATGCGTTTATGGGTGGATTCTTGTCTGGCGTCGGGAACTTCTTCGGACAGCAACAAACGAGCGTTCCAACCATGATGAGCCCAGGCGGCGTGGCGAGCTTTAATCCACTTTCCACCCAACATATGCTGCAAGGTGGCGCAGGGAAGGGCGTTGGAAATGCGATGGAAAAGCTCTCGGATTTTTATATTAAACGCGCTGAACAATTGCAGCCTGTACTCGAAGTGGAACCAGGGCGCCTTGTTCACGTGGTCTTCAAGAAAGGATTCGATATGAATCAAACGGTGTATCGCCAATCGCTGATGAATGTGCGTGATGGAGGCAGGCGTGACGTGGCATCGAACGCCGGCAGTGAAACGAATAATGAACCTCATTTTTAAAAAAGGAAGATAGCAGATGTTTACACAGATTCAACGATTTATGCTCTTTGTTCTGCCGTTAGGACTTGTGGCATGCACGCAAGGACAAGAGTCTTTTTCAACCGAACCGGGTAAAGGCTATGGCTGGAAAGATATGACGGAAACCCAAAAAGAAGTGCACAAAGAAATTAAGCCCGAGTCACTTGCCAGTGTTGTAGGGAATTCGATTATACCGGTCACACCGATTGCTCATCCTATTTCAACGTCGGCACCTGGTTTTACATCCGTCGCACGCATCCCCGAACAATACATAAAAATATGGTTTGCGCCGTATCAGGATCCTGTTGGGAACTTGCATGAAGAATGTGCGGTGCATACGGTATTGCAAACAGGACAATGGGTGGTACCAAAGGTCGAAGATCACTTAACGGCATAATACAACCTAACGTTTAAATTCATTTTTTAATCACTTCTTTTTAACAAAGAACAGTGTCCTAGGGAAAGTAGTATCCACATGTTTGATAAACTTTTTTCAAAACTCATGACGTTTGTGAGCGATGATGAGCGTCCAATGGGGTCTGATCCGATCAGTCTCGAGACCCAGCGTGCGTATTTTAAAACCTATTCCATTAAAGATGTATTGGGCTATGAAAGTTATGTGAGCGGCATTTATATCAATCAAACAACGGCTGGCTTTGTGTTGGAGTCGATGCCATTGGTTGGGTTTACGGAGGAAGCCCATAGCACGATTTCGAATCTGTTTAAAACGCTTTTGCCTGAGCATTCAAATATCCAATTTCTCCTCATGGCGGATCCGTTTATTGGGAATATCGTGGACTATTGGCAAGCGCCGCGTTTTGCTCAAGGTGAGATGATGGAAAAACTGGCCGTTGAGCGCGGTTCTTATATGAAGCGTCTCGCCAACACGGACGTAAAAGATCTTGTCGCGCGAAGTTTTCGTGTGTTGATCTCCGTTACGCTCCCTCTCTCGTCAACGACACCCTTTGACATGCGCTTTACCGAACTGACGGAATTGAAAGAACGTCTGATGACGATTTTGAGTATGGCGCATATGCACACCGTTGAGGTGACACCTGAAGCACTGCTTAGTCTGATCGATGATTTCTTTGGCTGTGAGATGAAGGAACAAGATTTTAAAAATAGAGTCGTGGATTATTCGACCTTTGATTTTATACGCGATCAATCTCCCCAAAAGAACACGGTGATTGAGGTGAAGCCAAAAGGGCTTCGTTTGAATGGCGGTGAGAAAATGTTCAGAGCGTACCGTGTGAAGAAATACCCCACTGGAAATGGAAAACAACAGGCGTGGACACAATGCGATATGGGCGATCTCATTGGCGATGCCTTTCACATGATGCAGCAAATCCATCATCCTTTCTTTATTCACTATGGGGTTCATATTCCAAAGCAAGATGAGCTCACAATCAAGTTCATGGCGAAACATAATCACCTTGAAAAGCAAATCCGCTCGCCGATGATGAAATACATTCCGTCCATGGAAAAGGAATGGCAGGAATACCAGTTTGTGAAACGTCAACTGGATGATGGACACCGATTTGTAAGATCTAATTTTACCGTTGCCATTGTGGCACCTGAAGTTGAAATTCATAAAGCCGATCAAGCGCTCATGAATGTATTTCAAGCCAAACGGTTTGAGCTCATGAATGATCTGAACTTTCATCTGCAAGCGTTTTTAACGTTACTTCCGATGCGTTTTGGGGATGACTTTCTAACGGACTTAAGTTCTGCTAAGAAACTGAAGACCACCATTAGTTCGGAATCCGCTAATCTCATGCCCATTCAAGGTGAGTGGGTGGGAACAGAATCCCCTGGGATGTTGCTGTTGGGACGGCGCGGGCAAGTGACGCTCTGGAGTCCATTTGATAACAAGGGCGGAAACTATAATGTATCGGTGGTAGGACGCTCCGGCTCCGGTAAATCCGTCTTTATGCAAGAGCTTATGACCTCAACGCTTGGGCAAGGTGGACGCGTGTTTGTCTTGGATGTGGGACGTAGCTTTGAAAAGACGTGCCTTTTGCTTGGCGGCCAATTTATAGAGTTCACGACGAAAGTATCACCTGGAAGACAACCTCTCTGTATAAATCCGTTTTCAACGATTGACCCAAGTAAAAAGGAAGAGTCGGAAGATGCACTTGCCATGCTTAAAAGTGTGATTTGTACTATGGCAGCCCCAACACAAGGGGTAACGGACTTAGAGCGCACACTTCTTGAAAAAGCAATGACGGAAACTTTTGGGCAGTTTGGGCGCACAACGACACTCACCAAAATTGCCGCGCATCTTAACTCAAATAGTGATCAACGGGCACGTGATCTGGCCAGTATGCTCTACCCCTACACCAAAGATGGCATCTACGGCAAATTCTTTGAAGGCGAGGCGAATGTGGACTTTACCAATCCCCTCGTCGTTGTGGAGCTGGAAGAACTGAAGGAACGCAAAGACCTGCAATCCGTTGTGGTTCAAATGGTGATTGTTCAAATCACGAATCAGATGTTCCTCGGTGACCGGCAAACGCCCTTCATGATCACGTTTGATGAAGCATGGGACATGCTCAGAGGATCTCAAAGTGGCGTGTTCGTTGAAACCCTCGCACGGCGTCTTCGTAAATATAACGGATCCCTTGTCGTAGGAACGCAAAGTGTGAATGACTTTTACCAAACACCAGGAGCATTGGCGGCGTATGAGAATTCGGATTGGCTATGTCTTCTCTCACAAAAGCCTGAATCCATTAATGTCCTTAAAGAAAATAAGCGCATTAACTTGAACGATACCATGGAAAAGTACCTGCATTCAGTTCATACCAAAAGTGGCCAATATGCGGAATGCATGATTGTGGGATCCCACGGCTATGCCGTGACACGGCTTGTCCTCGATCCGTTTTCCAATATTTTGTATTCCACGAAAGCGTCGGAATATGCGGCGGTTAAAACGTTGGTGGATCAAGGTATTCCTATGGTCGATGCCATAGAAGAAGTGGCAGGGATAAAATCGGCCGTTCGGTTACAGGTGTCGTCATGAAAAACATATACGTAAGAAGTGCATATGGAGTTGTGCTCTTTGTATTAGGGTGCATCTGTTATGACCTTCACATCAAACAACACTCCTTTGTAACCGTTGATACGAATCAGATTATACGGCACACCGCGGAAGGGTTTGCGAAAGCGCGTTTGACGGAAGATCAACTGCAACAACGCCTCCAGAAATTTCGAAAGGATCTTGATACAAGTCTGATTTCTTTTGCTAAAGAACATCACGTCATCGTCATTTCGTCTCATCTCGTACATGGGGAACTAGGTGATATGACCAAGACATTTATTGACTATCACAATAGTGAGAGTGAAAGTGACCCGAAAAATGTTAAAGGAGAACGTCAATGAGCTCTTTTAAAACATGGGTGTTAACGCATAAAAAGAGTGCCGTTATAAGTTTCCTCGTGGTGCCTCTCACGTTATCGCTTTGGCTGAACTTTGGTTTGGAGTATCGCGTTTTGTTTAATATGACGAATTCATTGCCGCACACACTTTATCTGACACACCCCCCTCAAGCGGTATTAAAACGAGGTGATTATGTGGCGTTCACACATGATGCATCGCCTTATATGATCGTCAAACGTGTCGTCGGTATTGAAGGAGACACGATTCAGCATACAACGTGCGGTGTGCAACTTAATCAGTTGTGTCTAGAACTTAAAGAAAGGCGCTCAAATGGAGCGACGTTGACACCGATGAAAGCACAAACAATTCCAAAAGGGATGCTGTTTGTGGCTGGAGATCATGCCGATAGTTTTGATTCACGGTATGAAGAGTTTGGGCTCATCTCAATTCTTAAGATTAAGGGGCAAGTATGGCCTGTTTTCTAAGAAAAAGTTGTATAAGCGGCGCCATGGCGATGATCACGTTATCAGTTCACGCAGACACACTCCTGCTTGACGGTGAAAACGAATCGAACAGCACGCTGGTAGATCATGGGGTGCAGGGCGAACTGTTTGAGATTGCTGAAGAAGACATGATCGAGGTCTTGATGCAACGTCTTAATCAACTGAAGGAAAGTGGCAAACTCGCGGAATTTCAGAAAGAGTTTCAAGAAAAAGCGAAGAAACGACTTTTAGAGCCAAAAGCAGTTTCCCATGTGACGCCTACGACGCATGAACGGGTTTTTTATGTGGATCCGACTCTTACGATTGAAGGGGGTATTGTGTTGCCGGAAGGGATTCCACATGCAGGGCATGTGCTGGCCAGAAAAGGGGATCGGATAAATCCACTTCACACCCTCAAACCCCATAAAGGGTTGCTGTTTATTGATGGCGATGACGAAGCGCAGCAGCAGTTTGCGTTGGAACATGCACATCAATTTGACATATGTCTGGTGAAAGGAAAGCCGCTTGATTTGGAAGAACAATTAAACCTTCCAATTTTCTTTGACCAAGGGGGGATTATTACCAAGCGGTATGGAATAAGCCATGTTCCTGCAAAGATGGAAGTGGATGGCGATCGACTCAAGTTCACGGAGTTTAAGCTATGAAATACCTGTTTATTCTCTTTTTAACACACGTTTCGATAAGCCATTCTGTTTTTGCGGATTGCAGCGGGAAGTTCCCCAATGTGGTGACGGATGTGTGCTGGGAGTGTATGTTCCCGATTCGTGTTGGGGGGATCAAGTTTTCCAGTGGAGAAGAGGCCAATGCACCCAAACGAAGCGTGTGTTTGTGCCCCAAACCACCGTTTAATCAACCGACACCCGGGATCGTGATTTCGTATTTCGAGCCGGCGCGGATGGTGGATGTGACGCGCCACCCGTATTGTTTGGTGAATATGGGCGGCGTCACTTTAGGTGGCAACCATAATTCGCCCAAAGATCGCGGCACGGTTTCACTGACAAACGGGGAAGGGGGGCTCAAAAATAGCTTTTTCCATGTGCACTGGTATGTGTTTCCGATTTTCGCCTTGTTTGAATTACTGACGGACATTGTGTGCGTTGAGAATGCGAAGTTTGATGTGGCGTTCATCACGGAGTTTGATCCGTTTTGGAATCGGGACGAACTCTCTCTGCTGACTAATCCAGAGGCCATTTTATTTGGCAATCCCATAGCCCAAGCAGCGTGTATGGCGGATTGTGGCAAAGCGTCATTTGGGTTTTCACTGGATTCATTGTTTTGGTGCGCGGGGTGTCATGGTGGAATCTATCCCTTTACGGGCTCCGTGTCTTCTCATGTCTCCGGTGTGCAAGCAACCGAATTGATTGTCACAAAGTTTATGGCACATCTGCATCGTTCAGGGTTATTGAATGCGTATTATGGCGGCGCAAACACATGTAAAGCCTGGCCGTGTCCCATTATTAAAAAGTCCATGTACAAATTGCAGATGCTGAACCCCGTTCCAGCAACGGACAAATGCACACCCGTTGGGCGTTCTGACTTTCTTCATCCAAGGCATGCGCAGCGTGAGATTATCCAAAACAGCATGAATTATGGGTATTTAATTTTTAGGAGGCGTGAGTGCTGTTTGTTTTGATTTTAGTGATAAATGTTCTGTACTCAAACGAAACATCTGCGTCGGAAGAGCTTAATTTAAAAAAGGTTGTTGCCGAAGCTGAACAAGCGGCTCGCATCGAAAAGAAGTCTGTTGAAGCATTGATGACGCAGACAAAAAACAACGTTATGCAGAATCAAAATCCTCAAAAGATAACGCAGGAAGGTCGTTGTTCTATTGAGGGATGTACGGGATTGAACGTTTCTACACAAAGATCAGAGAAGGCATCTCCTTTATTGGAGGTAAAAAAGCCTCTGATTTTTGTGTCCGTATCGATGCCAATCGAATCGCTTAAGCGTCTTGCCTATCAAGCAAAGCAACAGGGCGCCATTCTTGTGATCCGCGGCATGGTGAACGGCAGCATGATGGAAACAGCCAAATTGGTTGATCAGATTGATCACCCCCTTGAGATTGATCCCAAACTGTTTGAGCGGTTTGAGGTGCATAAGGTTCCAATGTTTGTTATCCCACATAAAAAGGCGTGGCACAAAGTGTCAGGGAATGTGGAACTTAACTTTGCACTGGAATCTGTCAATAAAGACCAGGTAGGTCATACACAACAAAAGGAGAATAAATGATGAGAGTATTTAAGAACACGTTTGGATTTAAAGGCATGATGAGCGCTTTTGTTATCGCGTCGGCCGTACAGGGACAGGCTGCGCAGATGGTTGACGAAACAGGTCATGAAGCCGTGTTGCATCATCGAGCAATGGATGAACAAAACGCCGCACATGTTGTGACAGGTCATCAAACGCGAGAGATTGAACTTCGTGTTACACCTGAAATATGGGCACAGCATCCGAGGTATTGCCATGGGCATTGGCAACACCCTTGGGGGATGCACCATTATTATTGTTATCCAGGGTGCCGCGGCGGAGAAATGTATGTCGCACAGCCAAAACGCGTTGATGTGATTCGTGATGTGTGGAAAGGATGTGAAGAACTCGAAGAATACATCCTTTTAAATCAAGCCGAGCGCATTGCGGAAGAGCCAATCATATCACATGAAACACGTGTGATCGAAGGTGTTCCGATAACAAAAGAGGTGTGGGGAAAAACAGTAACCTACGCACTTAAAGAAGAAGCATTTCGTACCTATTCGGCACATCACGAAGTGATCTAAGTATTGAACGAGTATTCCCACACGAACGTGATTTCGTGTGGGAGTGTTAAAAGGGAATGTATGCGTAAACGTAACATAAAAGTGTATTGGAGGTTCATAATGCTCATCGCTAGTCTCAAAAATGCGCATGCCGATGCGTTTCAGGAGGGTAAGGCACTTTTTTCAGGAAAAGCAACAGTGGATTCAATTGAATCAACGGGAATTCCAGTTTCGGACAATCCAGACGAAGCAGAGTATACCGACAATGCTAAAATCAGTGCGGCGGTGGAGCGTGAAAGGCACACAAATGAGGCGTATAAACAAATTAAACACGCCAATGAAACCCGTGAAAGTTACGAGATTAGTTTATCAATACCGTATCATGAAAAGACCGTTAAAACGGTAGATGATGCGCTCGGAAACGCTAATGTCGAAACGTCTACGTCCCTTAAAAGCGTTCGTAAAACATGTTTTAAAAGTGGTGAATCCTATACAAAAACCTGCAAACGACAACGGATCATTGAAATTAAGGTAACGCCACAAATTATATCACACAATCCACGTTATTGTTTGGGGCATTGGAATCGTTGGGGGACGAGTAAGAACTATTGTGGTGGTTGCAAAGGGGGAGATTCCTATGTCTCTCAACATAAAAAAGTCGATACGACGCGCGACGAGTGGGTGGGCTGCGAAGATCTTGAAAAGCTTCACGATGAAGGAAAAGCGGAGATCATCTCTGAAACACTTGGAGTTGAAAATGAAGCACGCGTGATTGATGGTGAATCCATTACCAAAGACTATTGGGAAACCACACGTACCTATGCACTTAATACCGAAACGTTTAATGAATGCGATAAATTACAGGCGATTGGCTGTCGTTATGAAGATAGTCGTTGTGAGGAATACATCACTGACATGGCAGGGGCGCGTATCTGTAAGCGTTATAAAATGACGTATAAATGTTCCTTGTCCTCTGAAACAAAAACGGCGCATCGACCTGATCTGAATATGATGCTGCCCCCAACACAAACAGCAGTTGCCAATCACAATATGGTCAAGGCCTTGAGTCACATGGAAGCCATGCGCCAAATGGCAAAACACATGGAAGGGAATACAGAAGCAGAACTTCGTATTTTTAGAGGCGAATCAAAACGCTGTTCAACAAATTTTGGGGGATCATTTAAAGATTGCTGTAAAAGTGACGGCGGTACAGGAACGCGGATGCATATCGCAACGGAATGTACCACGGAAGAGAAAAACCTTGCCGAGGCACGTTCTCAAAAACGATGTGTGTTTGTGGGTGCTCGAAAAAAGAATCAAACGTTGGGGATGAACGTCTCTAAGGAATATGTTTATTGCTGCTTTTCTAACAAATTGGGGCTTGCCATTCAGCAGGGTGCGCGATCGCAGTTGGGTCAGAACTTTGGTTCAGCTGAGGCACCTACGTGCGACGGCTTGACGCCTGATGAGTTGTCACGCGTTGACTTTGAGCGTTTGGATCTCTCGGAAACGTTTGCTGATATTGCAGCTTCTGCACAAAAAGCAACACGTGATGTTCAAATTGACCTGTCGCAAAAACAACGTCAGTTCCAACGGCCAAAGGAACTCGATTCAGTGAAGGCGAATCAACAAAAGCATAAACGTGTGTATACCGATCCGATTGAAGGGCAAGAGGAGTCTCATGAAATTAACTATTAACGTCAAAATGAATGTAATACGAAAATTGTGTGTATGTACCTTACTGTTGTTCGGCATAACACACGGATGTAGCGCTGACTTTTACAAGAAACATGCCGAAGGGTGGTTTTGGTATCAAGACCCACCTGTGATTGAGGAAGAGAAAGAAGAGAAGGAGAACAAAAATGAAACCACGAAAAATCAACCGAATCAAACGCCTCTTAACCTTGCGCAAAAGGCGCACAAACAGATGGAAACATTTAAAAAGCAATTGGAAGATCTGAAAGTGATTGCTTTGGTGAATCCAACCCCTGAAAACGTTGCATCCTATATGCGTATTCAAAAAGAGATGGTTGATCGTTCGGAGAATTTTTCGAAAACATGGCAGCAGGTCGTGTTGACGAACGCTGATCTGAATCCAGAGGTTCAGAATCCAACAGCTCAGTACGCACAGCATATTCAACATGATGTGAACGCGCAGCAGAAAAAACAAACGATCGCACGTCTTTCAAAAACCTATGGACTGATCTACTTCTTTAAAGGCAATTGTCCGTATTGCACCGGATTTGCGCCGATCGTTAAAATGTTTGCCGATAAATATAATTGGCAGGTTATGGCTGTCTCGTTGGATGGAAGTCCTTCCGACATCTTCCCAGATGCGCGTCCTGATAATGGCATTGGTGAGGCGCTTCAGGTAAAAAGTGTACCGGCACTGATTGCATATAATGCAGATACAAACGATATCATTCCGATTAGTTACGCTATGACTTCGTTGGATCAGTTGGAGAATAATGTCATGGCGCTTGTGGGAGGAGAATAAACAATGAAACGTAAACGTCGACTTAAATTAATAACGCATGTGATGATCATGTGCGTTTTGATACAAACTGCGCAAGCCAATGTGTTTAAAAGCATGCAGAATTTTTACAGTGCCTTTGGTGCGGCAACGAATTCGACACAAGGAAGTGCCTATCATGATCAAATGGGAGGCTATTTGACGGGCGGAAGTTTGTTTGTGCGTAATCCCGCTCGAAGTTTGCGCCCTGCAAGTATTACACCGCCTGGTTTTCGCATGGGGTGTGGGGGTATTGATATTTGGACAGGGGGGATGAGTTTTATTAGCGCAGACCAACTTAAAAATATGATGAAAAGTATCGCCGGCAGCCTGCCTTCTTATGCGTTTATGTTGGCTGTTGAAACGTATGCGCCGCAGATTCACACGATTATGCAGCAATTGAATAAGCTTGCAGCTGATTTTAATCAAATGAACATCAATTCCTGTGAGGCCTCAGCGGCCATTGTGGGCAGTGTTTGGCCAAAGTCTGACCTTGGGTCGCAAGCGACTTGCCGTATGCTTGGTACACAAACAGGTCAAATGAAGGATTGGGCTGCAGGACGTCATGGCTGTGGTTCAAATCCGCATAGTGTTTTGGATCAAGAAGGTAGACGAGAAGGGGGTGCGTTGGTCGGGGAATTTAATTTAGCATGGAAAGTGCTTGATAAATTGAATCTTGATTTTGACAGTACTGGCACCACGATTAATCCATTTGGCGGTGTTAAAGGGCTATCAATGGAGGAGAAAAAAATCTTAAAAGAAATCATGATGACCTTATCGGGTACCATTATTAATAAAAAAGTGTCGGGTACCACACATACAGGTCAAGAAGATGGAGGTCAGGAAACGCGAACGTCTTATCAACAACAAACATTGCCTGGGAAAGGTGGAGAAGAGGCATTTTTGAACGCACTTATGCGCGGCGGTAAAATCACCTACTTTGCGTGTGATACCCGTGATAAATGTTTGAACCCAACAGAACAAGAAATTGTCCTCGTTGAACATGAAGCCCTGTATGCCAAGATTCAGAAAATTCTAGAAGACCTTATTAGCAAGATTCAAAGGGATACCGGAGAAGAGGAAGCAACAGAAGCCGAAATGAAGCTTATCAATGCAACGACGCTCCCCGTATACAAGATTATCAATGTGACCACGGCGTATCAAAAGGGAAGGGCGCCCATCAGCATTGGCGAGTATGCCGAAATTATTGCGTTTGATGTGGTTTATAAATACGTCAACGATGTTTTTGATGCCTTTCAAAATGGAATTCATCAATTGCGTGCATTGCAGTTCACGGATGAACATATTCAACCCTTTATTGAAGGGATCCAACAGAGCCGAAAACTCCTCTTTCAGCACCGACAATCGGTTTTTGCCAAGATGGATATGATGCTTGGATTCATGCAAAAGACCCAAATGATCGAAAAACAAATCCATCACATGATGGGCAGTCTCTCAAACGAATATGGAGCATAAGGTATGGTTTATTCTTTAGAAACAATTGGCAGTGGTGAGATGCTTTGGACATTGTTTAATGCCATTGCCGCATTGCTCCGTCCAAATGGTGGCACGTTGTGGCAATCCTTGATTAGCATTGGCACAATTATTGGTGTGATTATCGCGTTGTGTTATACGATTTTCCAAAATTCGTTTAAACCGCTTTCGACGTGGTTCATCTCGACGCAAATAGTTATCTTAGGTCTTATATCGCCTGTGGCAACGATTCATATTAAGGATGTGCTCACCGGATTTCATAAAACGGTTGATAATGTGCCGTTTGCACTTGCGTTTAGTGCCTCAACTCTTTCAAGTCTTGGGACAGGGATTACGCAAGCCATTGAAACGGTGTTTCAACCCGCGCCAAATTATGTGGGGGGAAGTGGGTTTCAGCCACAAAGTTCGGATACACTTGCCTATAGTCAAACCGGTTTTATGTTTGCTGCGAATGTCATGACACAGATGAAAGGGATCCAGATTTCAAATGATGACATGATGGATAATATGAAAGAGTTTGTGAATCAATGTGTGGTGTATGATGCCTTAATTGGCACGAAATATACACTTCATGATCTTAAACGTAGTGACGATATTTGGGGATTAGTCTCACAAGGCGCCTCAAAATTGCGCGGGTTTGCCTGGCGCAATATTAACCGAAATGCAGATGGAACGTTTGCAGGATCAAGAGGAACGGAGATTATTACCTGTCAGGTGGGGGTAGAGCGTTTTACACATATGTGGCGTGAAGCAAGTCAGTCACTTGTGTCAACGTTTGAGCATAAAATCAGTGAATATTGTGGGTTTGCTTCACGTACGACGCCCGCTCTTTCCAATGCTGTCCATATGAATTTACCGGGCGCATTCAATAAATTGACGCATGCGGGTAAACAAGCGTCCGAGCAACTTCAACAACAAGTGATGATTTCATCCATATTGAATGCCAATGATCGAAAAGCGATTGAGCTGGGCGGGTCACCGAATCTAGATGTAAGGCGCGCCTATCTGCAACAACGATCCATGTATCAAACCATTGGCGAAACGATCGCACAAGGCTTACCCAGTTTAAAGAATGTACTTGAGGCGGTTATTTATGCGCTGTTTATCTTTGTTGTGTTTGCCTCCATGCTGCCCAATGGCTGGAAAATGCTGACGTTTTATACCAAGCTTTTGCTGTGGATTCAATTGTGGCCGCCGCTGTTTGCCATTTTAAATTTTATCATGACTGAAATCTTAAGTGCAAAGACCGCGGGAATTTTGGGTACAACAACGGGGGTTACAATTGCGAATATGGTTGGTCTTTCCAATCTAACCCAAGATATGGCGGCGATTGCTGGTTATCTCGCAGTCTTTATTCCAGTTTTGTCGTGGACGCTTATTGAACTCGGTGGGTATTCCTTTGTGTCCATGGTATCGAGTGTGCTTGGTGTTTCACAAAGCGCTGCCACAAACGCAGCCATGGAAAAAGTTCAAGGGAACTATAGTGCAGGCAATGTGAGCTTAGAGGGAACGCAAGCGTACAATAGCAGCATGTTGAAACATGACACATCAGGATCGTATACAGGGAATCATTTTGCGATGAACGAAGGCCTCACAGCCAAAACGGTGATGGCAGATGGAGAGATGGTGCTTAATCAAGCTGGATCACATATGCATGTGACGCCAACTCTGCAACATTCAAAAGAAGAAATGTTGAGAGAAGCGCAAACAAAAGCGGATGCACTGCAGACAAGTCAAAGTGAAGCGGCTTCTACCGCGTATCGTTTCGCCGCATCAAATTATGTTGAATTGGGTAAGACAGCGTCTCAGCAGAAAGAATCAGGCATAAGTTACGAGAACCAAACGACAGCAAATGTTATGTCAGAAGCGGCAAAAAATTATGAAAAGCTGAAACAAGTAGCTCATAAATATGGAATTTCTGAAGAGGTGATGCATCAAAATATGATTAATATGCGTGCAGGAGGAGGTATTGATATTGGGGTAGTGCATTTAGGCGCAGAATATCAGAACTCACAAAATTCGCAAGCGATAGCGAATGCAGCGCGTGATGAATTAAATCAGGTTATGAATAGCGATAGCTTCAGAGAATCGATGTCGCATATGAAACAAGCAAGTCAGACGAATAATTTTCACACCACGGATCAAAATACAAATCAACTCGTGGATAACATGACAAGTTCATTTGAAAAAAGTCAGCAACATGAACAAGCCGCCAATAAGTTACGTGAGACTAGTCATTCCATTCAAAGGGAGAGAGCTGATAATCAGATGTATGGCGCGCGTATTGACACGAATTTAACACAAGAATGGGTGAACGAAGTTGGCGCCAATAAACTTCAGCAGATGTCTTTGCACGAACAAACTCAATCAGCAAATTATTTTACGCAACAAAAAATGGATACCTATCGGGATTCGCAGTTTAAAAAATTGAATTTAGCCGCGCTTGAGAAGGATTTAAATAGTGAATATAAGAGTCATAATTTAGGATTTAGCGCACAGGATATTAATAACAATTTTAAGACGCATAAAAATG
>CAIOTO010000105.1 GCA_903861255.1 uncultured Alphaproteobacteria bacterium
GTAAATTAAGAAAAAATATAAATATCATCATTAAAAAATAAGTTCAACAATAAAATTCAATATTACATGAGTTTAAGAAAAATATTTTTTAGTGCCTATTAATAGCTTAGACGAATTACTAAATCTAAATCAAAATTTATGAGGCTTATACCAAATGAACTTGAAAATACCATGTTTCATATGATTCCTATGTTCCATGGCTGCCTGTCTCGGCGTAGCCTTGGCGAAGACGGAAGCCAGCTTGGCTGGCGTGGCCATCCAGAAAACATCCCCTGGATCACCACGTTTGCTTCGCAAACTCCAGTCTTCGCGCAAGGCTTTGACCTGGCAGGCTGTAATGACGGAGAATTTATACTCAAATTATGGATGAATGACTGCAATCCTTCACCTATCTAATAACGCCATCAATAATGTGACTCTTAACAAGCAAATTGTATAAGGCATAGCGCCATGACGGCCATGATTTTTCACCAACATTTGCATGAGGATTATGAAATGTTTCTGCGTATACTTCTCCATCAATGGGTGACAAAAGCGAAAATACATATTTATCACCTGTCTGTTGATAAGCCCCTTTAAAAGAAGTATCAGAAAGGAAACTTGATACAGATTGTCTTATTTTAAGATGTTTGTTTACGATAAGCGCTCCAATCCAATCTGGGTATTCAGTTGCATTTGCAAAATGGAGCGTTGGTGACATGCTTTCTTCTTCGTGTTCTTCGGTCTTAATTTCATCCACACGTGCTTCTCCACGTGTTTTTTGCTTTGGTTCTGTTCGAACGCGTTGCTCCGGAAGGGGAGCCAGCTTGGGTTGCAATACAACAGGCTTCATTGCGGGTAGGTTAGGGATGATACGTGCGCCTACTGCCATTGGCATTTGTGGCGGGACTGCAGAATCAGTCTCACTTCTCACAGACGCTTTCTTTTTAGCAGGCTTTTTTGACTGCAAAGTTACTGGCGCAATACGTTCTTGAGGTGGATTTATGAAATTATAAATTTTGTCACTTGCAATTCTTGGCATTTGCGAAGTAATCGTGCCTTTATTGTCAATAAGCCATTGATTAAGTTTACGAACTTCTGCTTTTATTTCCTCGTCAGTTGCACGCCAATCCATCATTCCTTTTATTAATAAAGGTCCAACTAATTTACAATAGCTCTCAGATGTATATTCCCTTTCCATCAGCGCTAATCTTTGCACAATAGCATTTCTTTTCGTGAAAATTCTTTCTCGCTCTGCTTCGACTTCTTCAATTTTTTTAACTATTTTCTTATTCTTGCTTTTCATTTTTAACAACGGATTTTCTAGCAAGGGAGACCAAGTTTGAGCAGATTGATCCCTCAAATCGCGCACTATTAATTGAAATTCAAATTCAAACCCGCTTTTAGTGAATGTTGTGTAGTGTGCCAGAAAATCATATTTTTCTATATCTGTTTTACATAATATATCACGTAGAATCTTATAAAAAAACTTTTCTCTAAAATCATCGACACTCACTGGACCGCACATTTTTTCATCAAATTCACATTTTTTGTATTCATGCGATAGATAATCATACAGATATTGAATTGCATTATTTTTTTCTTCAGCGCCTGTTGATTGTGTTATGCCGTCAGAAATTTCCTTTATTATCACATATCTGTCTATATCGTTTTGAATTGCAGTAATGTGTTGACTAATTTCAGAGCCTAAAAGCTCATCATTTGCTTCTTCTATCCCTTTAAAATAATTTTCTCCAGATCCAACCATTTGACCATAACGAGTATGTCGGTCTTTTGGACAAACTAATTGATCACGCAAAGAATCGATCAGTGATTGATTCTTTTCAATACGATCTTTGATAATAGCGTTGCCTAATGCAAACGGGTTGAGCGCGTCAGTATTACGTTGCCCTTCATCAATTATTGACTGATCCAAATAAAGATCGCTATCTGAGGGATCTTCATCAATTCCGTGCGCAACACTTGGCGTGGCTAAAATACTGCTCGGATTTTCTTGAGCATATAATGGATTTTCAACCCCTAAGTCAGGATGCTCCTCGGCAGCATATGCATTCATATTAATAAACGGAGCGGTAATCAACATTTTTAAACAAAAAGATTTCATTGTACGTAATTCATATAATTATAATTTCATATATAACATATAATCATGTGGTTCGAATATTTCAAGAGTTATTATTGAGATAAATCAAAACATAAGCCGCCGTCATGGCGCCATGATGGAATCAAATCCGAAGACGTGGATGACAATTTGGGATTAATAATTATAAACTCAACATCACGCAATCTTACGTGCCATCACCTTAACTGCCATCAACCACACCACGCACATCGCCAGAAAAATCCCGCACGCATACGGCGCGATAAGCAGCACATCTTTCGTCACAAAAATCCCAAATAAAATAATATGAATATACCCGCTGCCGGATTCGCCCAAATTACTGCCAAGCACGTCGACAGCGGCTTTTCCTTTTGTGCGCAGCTCTTCACTTAAGGGGATATAAGCCATTTCTTTTGTTGGGTCGAACAGCGTGTATTTCATTGATTTTAAAATCAGGACAACGGCTCCGCCTGCGGCAGCGGAAAATGCAAGGGGTGATACAGAAAATTTCGCCAAAATAAGCCCCAGCAGATTTGGGTTAATTAGATGAGCAAAATACAGGCCGCCTACGATTAAAAAGAGCAGCGGCGTGATGATGGCCGCCTGAAACCACGTACCGCGATGTAATAAGCGCGTACTAATCGCCAACCCACAAAAGATCGTGAAGGCACCTGTTACGGACGAATACAATCCCATGTACCCGTTGTAGGTTCCTCTGTTTCCTTGGCAAAATAGATTGAGCTGATGCTTCCACTGCAGTTCAAGCAAGCCCACTGTAATGGAATAAGACAAGACAAGAATCAAAATCAACAGAATTTTATGCGACGTAACAATAACCTTTGCACTTTGCAAAAGCGACTTTTTCAGAGGTGGATTTGCGTTTGCTTCTTCGACAGGAAAACCATCCGCATTACCTTTGTGTAAAATAGAGTTATGCATCCACCTAAAAACACATACAACAAAAATACCCATTAAGGTGACAGAGCCCATTAAAAGATACATCGAAACTGTCCATGCATCTTTTCCATTGTGAATAAAGAATTGGATGGTGTTTGAGCAAAAATAAACAAAATAGCCTGATATAATCAACGCAACGTTGGCAATAACAGCGAACAAGCCATAAAAACGTTTTGATTCATCAATCAGAACGATGTGATTTGCAAATTCCCAAAACATCAGGCTGATCATTGCATTGCCCCAAATTTCGGTCAAAATATAAAACAGTGAATACGACCAACACGCATACATGTCAATTAAACCCGTCAAGGCGGGGTGTGAGACATTAAGTGCGGCAATCGTTTCTTTTGCTGGGTGAAACCATTCACTATTAGGGTGAATTACAAATCCAAAAAGGGCGTAATAAAGCAGAAATGGTGCGATGATGATATAAAACAGCTTTTCGCGTGAAAACATATTGGACAGCTTGGCGTACACCAAAACAAACAAAAATGCAGCAACTGTCAATGCCGTTCCTTGTAAAAAAGGGATAATGCTAACACCCACCGCATTAATAACAAGCGTATCTTTTGTGTCGCGTGCAATGGTGTAAATGAAAAGTAGCCCAAACATGATCAATGATAACGAAACAAATTTCTTTATTTCATGTGAATGGATAGGCCAAAACGCTGTGCGGAAATGCGTGAAGGTGTGGGATTTTTGAGTTTTATTCATTGGTGTATTGTTTTTCTCGTGTTTATATATATGCGTATGATCGAACCAATATACCACTATTGCATGATTCATTCCTTTAGTAATTCATCGCCAACAGCTCTTATGAAAAATGCATGGCTAACTTTTATTGAACCCAAGAACGTGTCGCCCTCATCCACGTACACCCAGGCCAAGATAACGCAGAACATCTTCACTTTGTTCGCCAAAAACACCTATCACTTGCTTTATATAATTTTCTTTATACCAAGCAAATTTAGAACTAAAGGAATATTGATGTGGGCGGTCACGGCTCGCATGTGGCGGCAAATCTTGAACTTGCTCACGATAAGCATCTTCAAACGCATTTCCAGCAAGGATGCCTACCTTGTGTTTGTATAAAATATCAGCACGCTTTTCATCTGTTGAGATGTCTTCTGATTTAATCTTTGACGGGAAAAATGACCACCAGATGTCCTTAATCTGTTCCCACTCTCTCTGAAGATAGTTGTTTTTTCCATATTTATCATCGGCTGTGTATGGAGTCTCTTCCAGCATACCCAAATCAATCCAATAAAATTGTTTCTTACTTTTGCTGTACGTAAAATTGCCTCCAGAATTGTCTCCATGTATCAATATGGATCTATTATTTAAGAAAAATGCACGCGTCATAGCACCCATTTGCTGACCAATATTTCTGCCCATCTCAATTGCTTCATCAGCACTTAATGTGTCTAATGAATCTTTAATCTGATCGAGTGTTTTTCCATAAGCTCTTTGCATAAGCATAAATCCAACATCATGGCCATTTTCACTTATTTTCTTTATCGCAATATAATCCACAAGCTCTGGTACTTTAATCACGCTTTCCACGCTATGCGCGCGCATAAGCGCTTTCCATTCTGCAATTTTCCTACTAGCAAGCATTTCTTGCTCATAAGGATCAATATCATCTCTAAATAAAGATATTCTGTCTTGTGTTCGTTGATATCGTTCCTCGGCCAGTCTTTGTGCCTCCGCAACAATGGCGCGTTGCTCTTCTGTCTCGCGGGTTGTCGTGCTACTCGCTGTTGCGCTGTGTATAGGCATAGACAAAGTTGCTAACAAAAATAATTTTTTAAACACTGCAGAATCCATTTTAATACCAATGCCCTCTTTGCCCGACAGTTTTGTCGTCACCGGGCTTGACCCGGTGATCTCGTCTGTTTTTCTAATAATTTGATACATAACAAATGCATACTTCTGGTCTTTTAGATCCCCGGGTCAAGCCCGGGGATGGCACAAATGGAATTGATTTTCAAAACTATCGAGCAGAGAAAACAATTCCATATAAATAAATTTAAAC
>CAIOTO010000106.1 GCA_903861255.1 uncultured Alphaproteobacteria bacterium
AAGTAACATCACGAAGTCTAGAAATGGTTGACTTGTCATTGCGACTTCATTATTACGCTCATGAGCCGAAGTTTATAGGGGCGTACATGGCATCTTTTCTGTCAACCTTTAGTTAAGTGTCTCAAGTCCCTGAGCATTCTCGTGAAGATACATTTTTTGATATTATTCGTGAAAAATTATGCGTAGGGGCTACAAAAGAATACGATGTTGTTACACAATACCTAAAATTAACGATGTCTCATGGAACAACAAATACAGGTATTGATAACCAAAAATTATACGATACATACAACATGCCATTAGGAACATTACAAACGGAAAAATTAGGAGGTCACCCTGCTTTTCATGGGCTGATACAAGCTCAATCACCTGAGGCAGTAGCATTAATGAGTCAAATCAATGATAGATTGACACCACTCACTCATAGAATGAGTGATATACACCGTAATTTAGGTAGCAGAGCAAGAGAATTTTATGGACAGGTAAACAGCGCAGAAAACCAACATGATGAGGAGAGAGTTAAAGAGGATCTGCTTAAAATGTATCAATTTTTTGGGCCACATGTTTTGGAAGCAATCCATGCTTATGAGGAAGGTGCCAGAGAAACTCGAAACGCGCTTGAGACATCGGAGGAAGATTTAAAAAAATGGCTCGGTATATTCAAGGACAGTAAAGGATTTAAAAAATTAGAAACCAGAGAAAAGTTTTATGTTCGAAGTTACGTTGAACGTAAAGACAAAGAAGCATTACAAGAACAACGTGCTGCAGAAGCACAAAGACGCGCTATCGTGGCAGCAGAAGCAGAGCAAAGAAGATTAGCTGCTGTACAAAAAAAAGAAGAAAAAGAAGCGCGCAAAAAAGAAAGAGATGATGCATTAGCAACGACCCAAGTAAAGCATGCTGCAACCCCAATCCCTCTCGAAGCAGCAACAAATGATTTTAGTGCGATGCTTTTCTCTGGTCCAGATACAAATACTTCTGCATCTGCAAGCGGTATAATAGCTGAAAATCTTAAAGCATCACCATTGCCAACGATTAGCGCACCAACACGTCAACCAGATGTAAGCCCTACAATAACTGAAAATTGTGTAGCACTAGCAACACCATCACCAACGTTTAGCGTACCGACAGGTCAACCCGAAGCCACTTTATCTGGCTTCGTCGTTCCAAAAACGAAAGTAAAGACGCGCGGATCCGTAGTCGGAGAAACAACAGAAAAAGAGGAAGCAGCCACGTCTACTCAATCTGATGAAAAAGAAAGTGTTATTCTCCCTGACTATTTTCACGATGTAATATTTCAATCGTTGATTAAAAATCTATTATCTGAACGGAATGAACGAAAACTTAAAAGTGAGTTTGCTCGTCTTAAAAAAGACTACGACATAATTTCTGAAAATCAGGAGAGAAAAAACAAAGGATACTTTATGGTAGTGTCGCCAATCACACAGAAAAGAACGGTAAAAACCTATCATACCCTTCATGATCCAGAAAATCCGTTTGCCTCACTATTTATGGCTATGCGTGATGTTCTGAACGGGTCACAGCTTTCAATAATTCTCTCTGGATCTTAGGGGTAAGTCTTTTCTGTGTTTTAAAGTCAGGCATTTTCTGGTTTCTCAATAGATGCCAGTCAGTGACGTTTTATAGAATTATGAGATGCTCTGATTTTCTTTAGCTTTCCTCGCACTTGATGCAGGGAATCCATGCATCATTGATTCCCTGAAATGGCGCTGCGGCGTACGCTCTGGGGACATAATGCTTACGTTCTCCAATTCATTCGCATCTATCAATGATTGTATGCCCGCCTTAACAGATGCGATAAATCAAACTTATTTCACCCTGAATATAAGCCCACTGTGGTTGACAGTAGGGGTAGGGTTTGCTGTATATTTAGCATAGATAATATAAAACTTTAAATTTAAAT
>CAIOTO010000107.1 GCA_903861255.1 uncultured Alphaproteobacteria bacterium
ATTGCGACTTCATTATTACGCTCATGAGCCGAAGTTTATAGGGGCGTACATGGCATCTTTTCTGTCAACCTTTAGTTAAGTGTCTCATAAATTTAATAGCCTCAAATAATACATTGAATCAAACCTTTATATTATTGTGGTTTAATTTATATATTAATAAATACTAATTAACAATTGTTAATACAGAATAAAAACGAAATGTATGTGTGATTTTTACAGTAAAAAACCCGACTTGATTCTAAGCCGGGTTAATTAGTGTTTAATTTATAACGTAATGTTACGCGATTGCTTTAACTCTTTTAGCCAAACGTGAAACTTTGCGTGCTGCAGTATTTTTGTGCATCATGCCTTTGCTTACGCCACGCATTAATTGGCGTTCAGCTGCTACGAGAGCTGCTTCAGCCGCAGCTTTATCTTGTACTTGTGGTGTTTCTAACATGCGTTCAATTTTGCGAACTTCTGTGCGGATACGTGATACACGGTTTTTGTTAACAAGTGTCTGACGTGCTGTTTTGCGAATGCACTTTTCTGCAGACGAATGGGAAGCCATGAAATGTCCTTTTCAATGCGTTATAATAAAACTTTTAATGGATTTTGGCATGATCTTTTTAAAAAGTCAAGTTTTTGCTGATGATTTTTGTCCTATCTTGATTACTTACTAAATAGCAATGCTGTTAGTATGTAATTCATACATAAAATCATGATTGATGACGAGACAACCGCGTTTGTTGTCGCGCGTCCAACCCCTTCGGCGCCACGTGCGGATTGATATCCATGGTAACAGCCCATCAGTGTGATGACGGCGCCAAATACGGCGGCTTTAATTAAACCAGATGTAACATCTTGCGCCTTTAAAAAATCAATCGTTTGGTTTATATATGTCGCTGAATTAAAATCAAGCTTATAAACGCCAACTAAATAGCCGCCTAAGACACCAATGCAGTCAGCGATTAGTACAAGGAAGGGGAGTGTTACAACACCAGCTAATAAACGTGGAAACACGAGATACTTAAATGGGTTGGTTGAAAGCGTTGTCAATGCATCGATTTGTTCCGTGACACGCATCGTGCCAATTTCCGCTGCCATTGAGGCGCCAACACGGCCGGCCACCATTAGACCAGCAAGTACGGGGCCAAGCTCGCGTGTTATTGTTACGACAACGACCGTAGCGATAGCGCTCGATGCATTAAAGCGTGAAAAGCCTGTATGGCATTGCAGTGCCAGTACCATACCGGTAAAAATTGCCGTTAACCCAACAACCGGTAGTGAATAAAAGCCAATTTGTATAAATTGCTTTAAAATTTCCTGGGGATACCATGGAGAGCGAAAAGCACTGAGTATGGTATTTAGAAAAAAATGTACAATACGACCGATATTTGCAAACAACAGCAATGTAAAACGGCCAATTTGGCTTAAAATCAGCATAAAGCAATCTTTCGATTTAGATGTTCCTTAAATAGTATAGACTTTATTAAAGCGATCCCCAAGAGTTACGAGCACTTCTCTGCTATCAGTTTGTATTTTTTCTGCGATATTTTCCAATGTCATTGCGTTATTGCAGCCTCCAACGAGTGTTGCGTACTCACCGACATTAATATTTTGGATATCTGTTACATCAACTGTGGTGAGATCCATCGACACGCGACCTATAAATGGGGCTTTTTGCCCGTTAATCATTGCATAGGCGTCGGTGCCACTTAATTTTCGGGATAAGCCATCGGCATAACCCAGTGCAATTGTTGCGATTTTCATTGGTTTGTCCGCTGTAAAGGTGCAATTGTACCCCACAGAATCACCAGAGTTTATTTCTTGAACTTGAAGAATTTTTGCTTTGATGGTGACGCATGAAATTAATGGATTCTCAGTATTTTCAAATAATGGG
>CAIOTO010000108.1 GCA_903861255.1 uncultured Alphaproteobacteria bacterium
AATCAGCCCCTGAAGGCGGCAGTGATTTTGTATTTACATTACCCAAATTGGATAATAGATGATTATTTCAAGTGACAAAAATATGAATAATAATATATATTAAAGTATATTTCTGAATAAATTTGTGATTAGAGATAAATTTCAACTATTTTCAAAAAATAATGCAATACGACAAAACAAAAACGAAGAATACTCATGCTCCATAAAAATGAAATATCTGTTAATGAAAACTTTCAACCATTTGGCTTTGTTGAATGGGACGTAGTTAATGATTCCATCGAAGTATGTTCTTATTTGTCCGATACGTTAGCATTCCAAACAAAAGAAACAATTCAAACCTATAGCGCATATAGGAATTTAACACACCCAGATGATATTGCCCCAATTGAACTTTTAGCAAAAAAGATAAAAGAAAAAAAGGAACAATACATAGTAGTGGAAAGCCGAAAACTATGCCGTGATGGAACTTGGCGATGGTTTAGTATGCGTGGGAAAATTATTAAAAGAGATGAAAATGGGAATCCTGTACACGCTATCGGCACGTTAACAGATATTACTAATTTCAAAGAAAAAGACATACAATTCAAAGAAATGACTTTGTTATCTTCTGAAATAAACCATATAAAAAATTCTAACAAGAAATGCGAGAATGAATGTCAAATCAAGAACGCTTTTTTTAAACAGACATGCAAAGAAACACTCATTTATTCGGAAATATTGAGATCAATCAATAAAATGACGAATTGCTCTAATTCTATTTTTATTTTATTCTCTTTAGATGATTTTGATAAGGAAACAGGTGAAATTAAAAAATGCACAGATCACGCTAAAGAATATGTTGATCCAAATTCATTCTCCAATGAAGAATTGCACTGCATAAAAGCGATTTTATCAAACAAAAATCATGTTATTCACAATGGAGAAAAAACCTCGTTTCTAGGAATTTATCTCGATTTGCCGCTTGATCAACAAGGCATGATTATTCTTGAAAGTGATGTCCCTTTTAAAAATACATTTTTAGATTTCTTAGAGCCTTTTATCGGAATCATAACCTATTTCATTAGCTTTAAAAGATTGGAAGCAACCCACGGCGAACTTGATAATATGCTCTCCTTCTTCGTTAAGCAAGTACCCGTCCCAGTAGCGATCTTTGACACAGATATGCGCTATAAATTCGCAAGTGATGAGTGGTGTAAAGCATATGAACTTGGCAATGCATCTGATTTGATTGGGAGGCTAACTTATGATGTTTCTCCAAATCAACCAGAAAAGTGGCGACAATGGCATTCACGTGGACTAGATGGCGAAATATTATCGTGCGAAGCAGAAGATATTTCTGACTTTCTTGGTAAAACCATGTGGATAGAATGGATGATACGCCCTTGGTACGCACTAGACAAATCAGTTGGCGGCATTATTATTCATTCAAAGAATATCACAGATCGAATAAATTATGAAAAGAACCTGAAAGCTGCTGTTGATAATTTAACGCGTTCAAACCAAGCACTCGATCGATTTGCACATGTTTGTTCACATGACTTAAAAGAACCACTTCGTGGTATATCAAGTTTTACGAACCTATTATTTAGGGATAATTCAGAACATTTCAATGAAGAATCTGTAGCTTACATGCATCATATTTTAAAAAATATCGATCGCATGGGCACACTAATACAGGACATTTTGTTGTTTTCTGAAGCACCGCAGAAATCAGCCCGTAAAAAAACAGATCTTAACTTAAACGAGATTGTTCATGAAGCGAAAGAATCATTTGATCTTAAAATTTCCGAAACAGGCGGCCAAATAAAAATAAGCGCTTTACCTACAATTTTGGGTATAAAAACGCAATTCAATCAATTATTTACCAACCTAATTAGCAATGCGATTAAGTTTCGTTCTGAAAGCCCACTTGTTATTGATGTGTTTGCGTTAGATAAGGATGATTTCTGGGAAATTCATGTACGCGACAATGGTATCGGAATCGCTGAGGAATATAAAAATGATATATTCACGATGTTTAAACGCCTGCATAGCAAAAGTCAGTATGAAGGATCTGGTATTGGGCTTGCCACATGCAAAAGAATTGTAAATGATCATGGTGGGGAAATACACGTTGAATCAGCCCCTGAAGGCGGCAGTGATTTTGTATTTACATTACCCAAGATGAATGAATAAATCATTTTAATTTATTTTATTTAAAAATAAGTATTGTAAATAATTTTATTGTTGATATTGCCAATGATATATAGTATTAGAAATATATAGCAATATTCAACCATAAAGATTCAATTTTAAATGTTATTTAGTATTCATAAAAATATCGCATACGTTTTCGTATTCACACTTGCATTGACGTCAACAAACAGTTTTGGAATGCAGAAAGGGCAATACGATAATACTGTTAACTATATTCCTTTTTCAAACCGATCATATCTGTGGCAACCACAACAGCCGACATCAATGTCTGCATATTTAACACATAATATCCATAGCCAATTTGGCAATGGTGAATCAATATCATCTTCTTCAGCCATACCTGTACACGTATTCAACAATTGCACGTTTAATTTTGGTCAACAAAATTTAAATCATTCGCCGAAGAAAAAAGGTAGAGGGCCTGGAAAAAAAACATTAGCAAAGCAAGAGGAACTGGTCACTAACACATCATTCGATTTAAATGAAGCAGGCAAATCGATAGATATAGCACGTCAAAGTGGCAAATATGAACTTTCTGCTTTAGTCCTTGCTTGCTCGCAGGAATATATTGACCTAACAAAAGATGAACTGGCATCAAGCTCAGATCAAGAATCAGATAGCTATTTGCGTATTCCAATCAATTCGATCATCAATTCCAATTTTATTCGGGCACCGATTCCAATAATATCCGAGCACTGATTCCAATTTTATTCGGGCA
>CAIOTO010000109.1 GCA_903861255.1 uncultured Alphaproteobacteria bacterium
AATTTTATTTCAAAAAGTTCAAGTGCAAAAGACAGTGCTTAAAATTTTATCTTTTAAATATAACTAACGTCAAGCGAGAAAAAGATCATTTTTCATTTATAGAAAATTCAAATTTCATCTATACTGCGAACAAAATGCTCGTTCTTAAAAGATCTTTTTATGCAACTCAACGCCCTTCTCCAACTAGCTGAACTGATCAACAGCACCCTTCCTCCGCCATATGGCCAGCTGATCATTCAAGCCGTTCGTGCTGACTCGCCAAGCGTCGAGCCATTCGATATTTTTGTATCAACGCCCAGCCCTATGGAAATTGATTATCTGGAAGATGTCATTAGCAAAGGCTGCCGCGTTATTGTCGTTGAATCTGAGCTTGCCGATCATCCCTTGTTTCAAGAACACGATGTGCTCGTGATTCCTCATTTTAACCCACGTCTAGCATTGGCAAAACTTGCATCAACTTTCTATTCAGGTATGCCGCAACACAGCGTTGCTGTTACAGGTACGAATGGCAAAAGTTCAACGGTGCAGTATGTCCGTCAATTTTGGGAAGGTGCGAACAAAACATGCGCTAGCGCAGGAACACTTGGCCTTACCGTATCGCCAAATGTTGATGCGACTCTGCAAAATGAATTCACGCCTGTGATGAAAGGCGCCTCGCTCACGACACTTGATTCACTCCGGCTTCATCAGTTGATGCAAAGACTTTCTCAAAATCACATTGATTACTTAGCATTCGAAGCATCAAGCCATGGCCTTGATCAATACCGTATTCATGGCGTATCGCTCAAAGCAGCAGCGTTTACCAATCTAACGCAGGACCACTTGGATTATCACCAAACCATGGATGATTATTTCAACGCAAAAGCGCGATTGTTTACAGAAGTCTTAGACGAAGACATGACGGCTGTGATTAACAAAGACACGCCCTATTTTGATGCACTTGCAGATTTATGCAAAAAGCGAGGCCAAACCGTGGTCAGTTTTTCACGTCTGACAGAGGCCACATTACAAGCAAAAAATTGCCGCATCATTGGTCAATCACAACACTTTGATTTATGTATAAATGGTGAAACATTCAGCGATATATGCATTAATATCAGCGGCGATTTTCAAATTGAAAATGTATTAACGGCGTTAGGGCTTGTACTGGCATCAGGCCTTACTATTCAGGAATGCTTACCGACGTTTTCTAAACTTACCTGTGCGACTGGCCGACTAGAGCGAGTTACCACAAAAAATAATGCACATTTTTATGTAGATTATGCACACACACCAGACGCACTTGAAAAAGCGCTGGAGAATTTACGTCCTTTTGCAACCAACAAGCTATGGGCTGTTTTTGGATGCGGAGGCAATCGCGATGCAGGAAAACGCCCCATTATGGGTAAGATTGCAGCGACGCTTGCAGATGTATGTATTATAACCGATGATAATCCGCGTTTCGAAGAGCCGGGTCATATTCGTGCAGAGATTTTAAGCGCCTGCCCAGGTGCCACTGAAATTGCAAACCGTCGTGACGCAATTGCCTATGCAATCAGCAATGCTGAGCCTGGCGATGTTGTGCTTGTTGCTGGCAAAGGACACGAGCAAGGACAAATTATAGGCAACACGACGTTTCCATTTGATGACCGCGAAGAGATTCTAAAAGGATTACAATAACCATCTCGTTGCAATCACTTTACATCTTGCCAAAGATTGCACATTGCCCGTAGGATGAGAATTATTTGATATTTAAGGATTTTACAAATGAATTTACTTAAAATTATGTGTTTTTGCATCATCGGAACAACCGCTTTTTCGATGGATGTGGATACATTACCGGAAGACAAATCACCGAATTTATCACAACAAGAATCTACAGATGTTGCTTCTCAACACAAAGACAGCACATTTGATCACATTCAAAAATTCTGTGTTGGTAAATTAAATCCTACAATACAAAAAATGCTCGAAAAGTTAACCACTGCTAGAGCACAAAGCGAGTTGATTGACAAGTCATTCAATGCACTTCAAACATTAAGTGCACCTGCACTTATTAATGTGAATAAATTCATACAACAAACAAATCTAGATCAAGCTGCATTTGGTTTTGGAGGAATTGTTTTAGGATATAAATATGTTAACGGAAATCTTTGCTATACAACAATATTATTGTCAACTGCACTTTGCGCTGAAAGTAACTTAACCCCACTGTGCGATACATTAATTCCTTTTAAAGAAAAGTCATTTTCTGATTCGTTATCTTTCCTATCGAATAGAGAACTTTCTGCTACGAGTAGAAAAATCATGGGCTGCACAATAGAAGCAAAAGAAGTCTTCGCCGTAGCAGGCATGCTCGCAATAATCTGCCAAGTAGATATTCAGTCTGCAACTTTATTTTCATTAGCATTGTATGCATCATTCCAAACACATGAATCAAATCCAAATGCTTCATATCTTGGCAGTGTCCTTGCATATATGTTTTTATTGGAATCTATGGGGCATATTGTCGGACTATAAATACAAGAAAATAATATGAAGACACAAGACGAATCAAAATGGAATCTAAATGAATTGCTTGCAGCATTAGGATTGCCTCCGCTTGCAACAGACGCACCCGTCTTTGGTGTGTCGATTGATACGCGTACACTAAAACCTGGAGATATCTATATCCCCATGGTTGGTGAACGTGACGGGCATGCCTTTGTCGAGAATGCATTTGCAAAAGGTGCTGCGGCAGCCATTGTAGCTAATTCTTTTGATACATCCAGCGTCACAGGATTATGCATTTCTGTTCCTGATACCCTTATCGCCTTACAAAAACTTGGTGTTTACAACCGAAGCCTTACTCGGGCAAAAATCATTGCGGTTACGGGCAGCGTGGGTAAAACCACTACCAAAGAAATGCTGGGGCATATTTTACAAAATTTTGGCAAAACGGTTATTTCAAAAGCCAGCTACAACAATTGCTGGGGTGTGCCGCTTAGCCTACTTGATCTTACACCTGATACTGAATTTGGGGTATTTGAAGTAGGTATGAATAACCCTGGCGAAATCGAACCACTTGCACATATGATCACGCCAGATATTGCGATTATCACAAAAATTGTTGAAGCACACATCGGTCACATGGGCACGATCGAAGCCATCGCGATTGAGAAAAGTACAATTTTAAATGCGCTTAAATCTGATGGATACGCATTGATTTATGGTGGCACGTCATGCGACCAATTGCTTGAGGATAAAGCGAAAGATCATAAATATGCTTTACTTGACATGAACTTTGAACATCCCTCAGACCGTCATGGCGAACCCGCAGGGTGTAGCCATCCAGAAAAAAGCCTAGATCACCACGGAGGCAAACCTCCTTCCGTCTTCGCTAAAAGCTTCTCCGAGACAGGCTGTGATGACGAAGGAACGTATGACATAATCAATGCTAATGTGCTAAACGGCATCACACATATCAATGCAAAAATTGGCGACATGACACTACACTACACACTCCCCTTTTCAGGTATGCATCATGTAGGTAATAGTATTCTGGCTCTTGAAACGTGCCATCGCTTAGGGTTAGATGTGCAAAAGGCTGCGAAGGCTATAGAAACATTTACGCTACCAGCTGGCAGAGGCGTAACACACACGCTAACACTCCCCAACGATGTTTCAATTACACTGATTGATGACGCCTATAACGCGAATCCTGCATCCATGCGCGCTGGTTTAGCTTCGCTAAAGGCCACAACAAAAACTGGACGGCGCATTGCCGTTCTTGGCGAAATGCGTGAACTTGGGGAAGACTCAGCCAGGTATCATCGTGACTTGCTCGATGCAATTATTGACGCAGAAATTGATCTTGTCTTTTGCTGCTGTGAATCAATGCAATATTTATACGATGTTTTGCCTGAATCAATGCGCGGCTATTATGCCGACACGTCAGACGAACTTATTCCTCACATAACAAATGCACTTCAAAACAACGACACAGTCTTTGTAAAAGGTTCAAAAGGCAGCAAGGTAAGTCATGTTGTAGATGCCTTGTGCATAAAAATGTGGTGACACGTTCATTATAATCACATGTGCACCACAGTTTAGACTTTTTTATTTAACCTTGTTACGCTGAACCATTATCAGAGCCATCTGCGGAAGAAGCGTTTTCTGCGCCAGAACGACCACGTGCATTTGTACTTGCTGTAATAATAGACTGCCTTGCTTCATCAGTTATATTCGTATTAGCAGCAGTAACAAGAGGCATACGCGAAAAACATAAGTGTGTTGGATCTATTCTCGTAATACTCACTTGAAAAGATTTTAGACGCCCGCCGGACTGTATTACATATCGTTCATCTTTTACATCACCCGGTGTTTTATCCTGTGTGCCAACAAAGAAGTCTTTAAAAACTTCTTTCTCACCTTCGTCTGTAACCAGACCATCATTCTCTTGACGTGTGTGCAACCTATAAAACACACCATCACTTATTTTTGTTAAGCATACAACCGCTTCTTCCAAAGGAAGTTTAACTACTTTTTTCATTATTTCTTCTGGTGTTCCCTCTGACAGGGCCGCATTGTGCACATCATCTTTCAAAAGAGCATGTGCATTTGTTACTATGGATATAATTCCAATAATTAGAACAACAACTTTTTTAAAATTAATCATAATATTTTCCTATATACCTTTCATTACAGTATCATTAGAACTCAAAGAGGCTGATACCTATATTTTTTAATTGGCTTAATACAAACCTATGCTTTCTTTGAATATCCTGCAGCCTTGCAACACCAGGTGCAATCAGACTTACCACAAGTTATTTCACTGGCAAAAAAAAGCCCCATGCATTTGCATTTTTTTGCCTCACAACTCTGCATAGATATTACTCCCACACCAAATATAAATGATGCTAACAATAAATATCTTTTAATCATAATTAAAAATCCTTCCGATAAACAATACAGCTCCATATAAAATGAATATACATCAAAAATAGTTAATAATAAGTAAATACAGACAATTAAATTAATAAATAAAAATAAATGATTAATACATTTTCTAAAAACATTAGCAAACCAGCACTAAATCGACTACAGTACTAATCATTACATTCAATTTATATATTTCCGTGTCACAAATCGCCTTACAATTAATACAACATGACGACGTACTAAAATCGTCCCTGGATAACCTTCGTTCACAAAAACCAACATTCCTTGCGATTGATACTGAATTTACGCGCCGCACAACCTATTGGCCGCAACTTGAATTGATTCAACTAGGCATACCCGGCGAGCCAATTCTCGTTATTGATTGCAAAGCCATCAGCGATTGGACGCCACTACTATCACTTTTAACTGACACATCGATTGTGAAAGTTTTCCATTCCGCACGTCAGGATTTAGAAGGATTTCTAAGACTATTTCAAACGCTCCCCTCCCCTATTTTTGACCTCCAAATTGCCGCAGCATTTATGGGATTTGGCCATAGCATTGGCCTTGGCGACCTCGTCGAACAACTACTTGGCGAAACCCCAAATAAATCAGAACAACATAGTAATTGGGAAACACGCCCTCTCCGCCCCGCACAGATTTCATATGCCGCTATGGACGCGCATTATTTAATTGAACTTTATCCAATCATGCTTGAGCAACTTGAATCACTCGGGCGCAGTGCCTGGCTAACGGAATTTTGTGAATTGCTCGAACAACCATCACGTTTGGTTACAAAGCCAGAACACGCGTGGGTAAAACTGCGTTCTCATCTTAAAAACGAAGCAGAGCTGTTTTTTTGTAAAGAATTCTCGACGCTGAGAGAGAGACTTGCACAAGAGGCCAATTACAATAAAACGCGTGTTATCAATGATGCTGATTTAATTCAACTATGCCAGCAAATGGCACTCTATGTACGCAGTCAGAAAATTGAAACACTCGATGTTACATGCGAAGAAGAAGCCACACCAGCCACACCATTATCACCTATGCCATTACCATCACTCGATAAAGTCACGCCTGAATTCATAAGTGCGTTTAGCGAAACACGCGAGGCAAGTCTAGAAGCATTTGAATTTGTCACACATTTTCGTGAATTACGCACTCACCTACGCCATGGTCTGGGAACATTATTTACAAGCACGCAGCAAAAACAACTTTTTGACGCTAAAGTGCGCCTCAACGCCGAGGCCAATCGTTTAGTAATCCCTATGCATTATTTAGCGCCCTCTGCAATGTTGGATGATTATATTCTAGCGCCTCACGATGCACATCCGCTCGTATCAGGCTGGCGTCACAGTATTACCCAGCCGATCTTAAAAGAAGTATTAACCCCGATTCAAAACGTAACCTTTGAAGAATAAATCTGGCTGTTTTAGCCCTCTTTTGTAATTCCTCCATAGAGTGAAGGATTATAAGCAAAAGGAACCTTTCTTTTTTGAAGTTCAATAAAAAGTCGTTTATTAAATTCAAAAGAAAATACTTTTTCAGGGTCTGGCTTTATTTTCAAACTAGCAAGCACAACGATCCCGCTGACGGTCATACTTTGAACACCAATATCTGATAATCCTTCTAAAATGTAAGAACCAAACTTTTCATCATTTTTAAGCCCCTCATACACACTGCTAAATGCACCATGCACATCATCCATATTGCTCTGGGGTGATATAGCCACAAAAAATTCTGCATTATTAAAATTACGAGAACAATTAATGACACTTTTCGCCTCTGAAAATGGTATGGTCTGCAGTTCACCTGTTGCATGACGCAAGACAATCGCGCGCAGTGAAATTGACTCAACTATACCATTCGAACTACCAACTTTAACGAAATCTCCAACAGAAATATTTCCATCAAATAATGTCAAAACTCCATTGATCAAATCCTTCACAAGCTCTTGTGAACCAAATGAAAATGCCAAACCAACAACGCTAAAGCTAAGTACGATGGGCGTGATATCAACCCCGAGATCACTCAGCACAATAAGGGCTGTCAGTATAATAAGCGCCCAATGTACGATCGACTCAATAATAGGAATTATTGTTTTAAATAACGGGGAAACTCCAACATCAGCACCTTGCTTGCGATGAAAAACAAGCAGTTTATTGAGGTGCTTTTCTATGGTAATCTTCAATACTTTCCAAACAGCGCGCGCAATCATAATAATTACGAAAATTCTAAAGAATTTTATAATCCAAGAAATCCAGTCAACAGATTTAACTTTTTGATGAATTTCACTTGGTGACATAAGCTTAATTTGTTCTTTATTTTCATCCAACTTCTTATCTGATTTCTCATCTGCCTTCTTGTCTGCCTTCTTGTCTGCTTTCTCTTCTACTTTTTTTTCTTTATTATCGCTTTTTGATGTCTCCGAAGAATTTTCTTCTGCTTTTTTATCG
>CAIOTO010000110.1 GCA_903861255.1 uncultured Alphaproteobacteria bacterium
GGTTAATACATATACAAGAGTGATCGTAAATTAAAAACATAAACGCTGCGTCGCGTCAATCATAAAAAATAAAAACGCAGAACGATTGAATGCATTTTTGCTTTTGATTAGAATGGTCAAAACCAATCTTTGGTTGGTGTAAATTACTAAGGCTTCCATATGAATTACATACCGCCAACATTGCCTTTGCCGCCTGAGATTGAAACGAAGGACGTTCTTAAAAAACTATCCAAAGCACATCAAGCATTGGCGGAACTAAAAGGTGTGACAGGCGTTATTCCCAATCACAGTATTTTGGTGAATACGTTATCGTTGCAAGAAGCAAAAGATAGCTCGGCCATTGAAAATATCGTCACAACACATGATGAGCTATTCATAAGTGATTTCATGAAAAGGCAATTCGTAACCCTTGCCAGTAAAGAGGTTCACAGCTACGCCCTTGCCCTGCGAAATGGTTTTGATACGGTTAAGCAAACGCAGCTTTTAACCAACAGTTGTATTTTAACAATTCAAGAAACGCTGCTTGAAAATAATGCAGGGTATCGTAAATTACCGGGCACGGCGCTAAAAAATGATTACACCGGTGAAACAATCTATATGCCACCGCAAGAAACGCATCTGATAGAGAATCTTATGGCGAATCTTGAAAAGTTTATCAATGACGAAAGCATGAGCGATCTTGATCCCTTGGTTAAGATGGCGATTATTCACCACCAGTTTGAAAGTATTCACCCTTTTTATGACGGTAACGGCAGAACGGGGCGCATTGTCAATATTTTGTACCTCGTGAAAATGGGATTGCTGACAAGCCCTGTTTTGTATCTGTCACGTTATATTAATCAAAACAAGCATGCTTATTACCATCTGTTGCAATCGGTGCGTGACACAAATGATTGGCAGCCATTTATTATGTACATTCTTGATGGGGTGGAGCAAACCTCCAGGCAAACCACACGTCTTGTGCAAGATATACGCGAATTAATGCAAGCGCATAAAGAAAAAATAAGAACTCAGCTGCCCAAGATCTACAGTCAAGAATTGCTGAATAATTTGTTTAGCCACCCGTATACGAAGATTGAATTTGTTATGAAGGAGCTTGATGCTAGAAGAAAAACTGCTGCAAAATATTTAGATCAACTTGTTGATATTGGCCTACTCAACAAACAACAGGTTAAAAAAGAAAATTATTATGTGAATCAAGATTTATTTGATTTGCTATTAAACGTTGGCACGCAGTCACTAAGGATTTCGGATTCATAATGCCATGTCATATATACGAAACAGTGTTTTTCTATACATGCCCACCATGTCATGTACCCGAAATCTCACTTTTGGGTACACGTTCGCAATGTCATGTGCATGAAATGTCACTTTTGGGTACATGAGAAAATAATAAAAGGCAACCTATGAATAAAACAAAAATTGCACTCATTGGTGCAACAGGTCGTATTGGAAAATGTATCACCGAACTTGTGCAAAACAACAATGACATGTGCGTCACATTACCCGTAACACGTGATTTTTCGGGTCTGTGGGACGCCCCTGTTGATATTGTCATCGATTTCTCACACGCCGAAATGACCGCTGAACTTGCAAAGCATGCGATTGGAAAACACATTCCGCTTTTAATCTGCACCACTGGCCTGACAGCTGAAACTACTGACGCACTTAAACAATGCAGTGTCACCTGCCCCGTCATGATTGCCCCAAATACCAGCATCGGCATTTTGGTATTACGTAAAATGCTCGAGGTTGCAACAGCCATGTTCGACAACTCTTTTGACATTGATATCGTTGAAACGCATCACCGTAATAAAGTCGATGCCCCATCAGGCACTGCACTTTCACTCGCGCACACCATTCAATCGATTCGGCCAACGCCTGTTGGTATGCATTCTCTGCGTGCGGGCAATGTTATTGCGGAACATATCGTGTCTTTTCGTGGCGATCATGAAACGGTGAAATTAACGCATACTGCACATTCACGGCATGTTTTTGCTGATGGAGCGGTGCGTCTCGCAAGGTGGTTGATAAAACAAAAGCCTGGACTTTATGTGCCAGAGGATGTGATACCAATCCGACGTCGTTAAAACTATGTCACGATTCAGACTACGCGCAGATAGGCTGCATGACAGGGGCAAACTTTTAAATAATTTTCTGTTGAAGTGGTTTAATATATAGTCATTCCAGTTTAAAATGATCACGGATTTGTCATCGCGAGCGCAGCGTGGCGATCTAAAAAAGCCTTCGAGACAAGTAGTTTAGTTAGATTGCCGTGTCGCAATCGCTCCTCACAATGACGGTGGTTTATGATCATTTTAAACTGAAAACGCTATAAAATAAAAATACCTTTACAAAGTGTACTATTTAGTCTATAAAATAGAAAAATAAGACTTAACAGGATCCATTTGTGTCTCTAAACAACTACACCCCACTTTGCGACGCGCTGGTTTTGCTATTAAAACCACTCGTTGAAATTGTTATTCACGACGTTGAATCAGATACGATCTGTTATATCAACGGAGATTTGTCTCGGCGGCAGGTTGGCGATGCATCACTGCTTGATGTCGATGCACTAAAAGCAATGGATTCACATAGTGATTTAGCCACAATCGTTTACCCAAAGATTAATTTTGATGGGCGCATCGTCAGATCGATTTCAGTTCCACTTGAGGGTAAGTGGTTGCTGTGCATCAATTGCGATGTGTCTGTGTTTAATCAAATGCACAGCTTAAGTCAGCATTTCTTAAAGCACACCATTGAATCTCAACCGGAAAGTTTGTTTAAAAACGATTGGCAAGAAAAGTTGCACAACGCGGTTCATTTAATGCTGTTTGAA
>CAIOTO010000111.1 GCA_903861255.1 uncultured Alphaproteobacteria bacterium
ACCGGCGGCGATCTATCGAACCGCAAAGGGGTTAATGTACCCGATGTGATGCTGCCAATTTCAGCATTAACGGCAAAGGACCTGGTTGATTTAGAATTCGCGCTAGGCCTTGGCGTTGACTTTATCGCGCTTTCGTTTGTGCAGCGCCCAGAAGATGTATTGGAAGCGAAAGAGATCATCGCGAAACGTGCAAAAATCCTGACCAAACTTGAAAAGCCAATGGCACTTAATCACCTTGATCAAATCATTGCTTTGTCCGATGGTGTGATGGTTGCGCGCGGCGACTTAGGTGTTGAAATGTTGCCCGAAGATGTACCGTCAATTCAGCGAAAAATCATTCGGGGGTGTAGGTCGGCAGGCAAGCCCGTTATTGTGGCAACACAAATGTTGGAATCAATGATCACTGCACCAACGCCAACGCGTGCTGAGGCCTCTGACGTGGCGACGGCCGTGTATGACGGTGTAGATGCGGTTATGTTGTCGGGCGAGTCCGCATCGGGGCAATATCCTGTTGAGGCGGTTTCGATGATGAATCGTATTATTCACCGGACAGAGCAAGACCCACTACATCGTAAATTTTTGGATGAATCACACACAACGGCGCCGGATACGGTGACTGATTCCATTGCGGAGGCTGCGCGACAAGTATCATACACGATTAGTATCGCAACGATTGTTACATTTTCAGAAAGTGGGATGACAAGCCTTCGTGTGGCACGTCAGCGCCCCGCGTCGCCGATTGTTGCATTGACGCCGAATCAAGGAACTTCACGTTTCTTGACGCTTGCGTGGGGTGTGCATCCTGTCGTGGTCGAGGATGTATATAGTTTCTCCCAAATGGTCGAAACCGCATGCCGTTGGGCGCACATTGAACAGTTTGCCGTGCCTGGACAAAACATTATTGTGACAGCTGGTGTGCCATTTGGCGAAGCAGGTGGGACGAATATTTTGCGCGTCGCTAAGATTGAAGATGAGGCTACGGTAGCGTAAGGTTTGTAGTTTCCCACTACCTTTAGTTTTCCTCCGACTCGATCGGAGGATCCATGCACTTGTGTGAAAAGAGTGGACCCTCGTGTCACGCACGAGGGAAACTAGGGGTGTGGTATAGGGAAACCAGAAGAGATGCCTTAGCGTCTATAATCCTATAATCAAGCCACCAGTCTTCCGGCTCCAGCTTCTGCAATAAGAAATTGCATAAGCTGTTTTGCTTGGTCGTCAGAAATAGAGTAGTTAGCATTTACTGCAAATTCCTCACGAAGGTGACTAGGTGTCAAACCACTTTTCAAAAAATTATAAAGTTGCTTGGTTCTGGTTTTTTTATTATAACGGGCAACAACAAGTTCTTTTGCTTTAAGAATTAGTTCTTCTGGAAATTCTGAAGCAGGAGCTTCAGAGGATTTTACAGACCCATGCCATACCACTTTCTTAGTAGTATCTTTTCTTGCCATTAGAGGCGCAACAAAATCACCATCTGTTTGACCTATTCTTTCCAAATATTTTTTTCTGTCATCAAGTCGTTTCAGTTTTTCTATTAACAATTCCTTGCTATCAGTTAATTTTTTTTCCATATGTTGTGAAGTGGTTTCAACTAGTAAGTCGTTAATTATCCGGATATCTTCTAAACCGCCTTTGTAGAAATGATTAACTTCAGCATACGTTGCAGTCTTTTCTGGATAAACAGGAATATCACGATCATCATCCGCACCATCACCTAAATCACCTCTACGTATAGTAGGCATAAGCGTGCCTGACTGCGACACAGCAGGTGTGACAACAGGCGTTGCAACAACACCATATTTATGTACTAAATAGGCGTCCCACCTTTTTTCTTCAAGGGTTCTTGCTACATTAGGTTTCTTGAATTTATTATTTACCTCATTTCTCTTGGTCTCTGGCACATAATTTTCGGAATTCTGGCTATATACTTTTTTATCTTTTACAGAAATAGTAATCCCCACAGCATGATCAGCAAGTGTGTCATAGAATAATCCCTCAAACGTATCGCGATCAATGCCGCTAGAATTCTGAAGATCTAGATAATAATCGTCAAGCTGGTCAGCGTAACCACCAATAACAAGCTCGTGCGCTATCTGTTGCACAAGGTCAATAACGTGATAGTGCCTTTTCGTCTGGGCATCCGCACCAGAAAGATCTGGCACAATTCTGAATTTAGGTAAGTTCATATCATCAAAGGCGGCTTCATAATCACTATCATGAATGACATATCCCGCTATCAGTGTTCTAAAGACATCTTTCTTTTGATCAGGTGTAGCATACGTTGTTCTTGAAACTTTACTAGGATCATTAAGAATGCCGCGTATTGCCGTTGTTTTTCCACTAACATCACTGACTTTCGTATCTTTTTTAAATGTGAGACCGAGTTTTTCTGCTTCTTTTTGATCTTCATTAAACAGAGCCATCCTGCCTTTATGCAGATTTGTTACCTGCTCAAGCAGAGGAATACTAGATGAAAAACACTGCGTTGAAAGCAGTATCGCGCAGGCGATTAGCACGCACTTAATATAAAATTTATTATTCATTTTAATAGAAAAACCATGTTTAATAATGAAGTTTATTTCAAGATAGCATGGAATTACTTAATAGTGAATTAATTTCTTATAGAAATAGTGTAACGATCAACTACTCCATGTCATTCTCGGACTCGATCCGAGAATCTCTATACTTTCAAAGGCAAATAGTTAGATGTTAAAAGACCAACTATATGCCGCATTAATTGTAGATATATTCGGATCAAGTCCGAAGATGACAGTTAGAGGTTGTTAGTTATGAAAAACCCTATTCTTACATAAAAACAATGTCAAATAATTCTTTGATGTCGCGCTCTACTTCATCAATGGGGATCGTTCCACATGCACCGCGTTCGTCTTGTGCTATGTCTATATTAATCTCGCCCCCCTTAGGGAAGCACAGACTTAATACATCAAGCAGTGAATGAGCGCTTACTTCTCTGCCTTCATAACTTATAACCATATCAAGCCCATTTGATATGGCGTATTTCACCAAAATACTGGATGGGCGTGCATGTAAGCCACCTTCACATTTTACGACTACGGAAAAAGAAATGCTCATTATGAAACGCCTTTCGCTATGCTCTTGCTTCTTGATCAGATGATGCGCCTACCGTCTCATTTGCCCTTAAAAATTCAGATGCGACACGGATGTGCTTTTGACCTTCACTAACAATCTTGCCAACACATGTTGCCAAATCATCTCTTGAGCGAACGGAAAGCAACTTTAGTATCATTGGCACATTAACGCCAGCAATGACTTCGATATGCTTTAAACCAAGTACTGAAATCGCTAAATTAGACGGCGTCCCACCAAATAGATCCGTTAAAACAACCACGCCATCACCTTCATCCACCGCATCAATCACGTCCATCAAATCTGATCGTTTCGTTTCAATGTTATCAGCTGCACTTATTGCCAAGGCACGAAACGCTTTTTGAGGTCCACTAATTAATTCAACCACATCAAAGAGCGATTGAGCAAGATTTCCATGCGCAACAAGCACAACACCGATCATAAATTACCTACTATTTTAATAAATTTATATTGTTATACCGCATATTCTTGCGAATGCAAAGGATAATTCTGCGAGGGAATGCAGTGAGTTTAGAGGTGGCACAAAGTTGAGAAGTTCGTTCAAACGCGTCACTTTACATGTTAACGAGATCACGACAAATATTATTTTAGTTAAAAGTTTATTAAAATCTTGTTTTTTCATCAAAAGAATGGAATCATAAGATTAATATACGTTAATCGGTTACTTTTATGGCTCGCTTTTCGCTAATTCAACTTCCTGGACGATCGAACATACGCATTCCTGTCGTAGGCGGTGACAATTCTTCTCAAGGGAACGATGAACCATCATCGTCATCAAGTGTGCAATCGCCTGAATGGATGATTAAGATGGATACGTTCTTGTCATCCAATGTGAATGGCTATACGGATTTCTGCGAACTCTATGGCTGGTATGGCGAATCAAGTCGCTATACATCAGGGGATGTTGCGAACTCACTTTTTACATCTGCAACCCTTAGACACACAGATCTTGTTGTTATCATTCCAAATGCTGGCTATACGACCACACTTGAATCACTCATGAACACAGGCACAATGATTCAACAAATGACCATCGCACGTCTTGGCACCATTGAATTGCAAACGGTCACATTGCAAACACTTGTTTACACAACATGTCGCATACAAAAATTTAATCAACAGCTTGATCAGGTTATAATTGAGTTATCTATTCTTACAAAAGAAAACACCATATTTGTGTATGGGCAAGACGGCACAAGCCAAGGGCAAATGGTAAGCCAGGTTGATTATTCACAGAACACGGCGCAGTAAAAATGTATTTAAAATTCTGGCAAACAGAAAACGACTAAACAAATCTCTGACATAAACAAAAAGTCTCTTCTTCTACGCTCAGACGTTAACAGGACGTTTTCTGGCAATGACAGAAATGAAAGGCTCGTTTAATTCACTTCTAACAACTGCACAGTCTATAACATCAAATTGCAGAGATAAATAATCACGCAATGTGTCACCTGTGTGAAAGTGTCTTCCGTAATAAATAGTATGTAATAATCCGCCTTCACTATTAGCACTTAAAAATTCCGCACTATGTCGAAGAGTTTGCAATGGACACTCTTCCTTTGATACATTCTCCCTTTTCATTTCACCATTTGCTTTATCGGAAATAGAGCATGTTTGTTTGGTATAACAAACCCCTGCCCTTTCATGTTCTTGTTCCGGAGCACAGGCCGTTATGAACATAAAGCCATTATCTGAAAGCATTAAAGACGCATTATTTATAAAATCTTTTGTTTCTTGATCATCAAGAAAATGTATAATTTTATTAGCATTTATAATTTGAATCTTTCCCACATATTTTTCAGGTACAGAGCCTGGTTTTGAGAAATCTCTTTCAAGCGTTTGCAAACGATAATTGCCAAGATTCTTCAGAATTTCTTTACTACGGTTTTTAAGTTGCTCTATTTGTTGTGGGATAATATCTACAGCAATTACGTTGGCTCCTGATATAGCAGCCATAATGCTGTCGTTTCCGCTACCTGCACCAATATCAAGCACATTTATTTTTGGCCTGCATCGTGACAAGAAAGCACCTTGAATCTTTAATATTGGAGGAAAACTATACCCAAAATCTGTTCTAATAATGTTTCCATTTACATTTTTTTTAATTTTTTCGGCATCAAGAATTTGAGACTGCCCATCATTTATAATTCTACTCAATATTTCTGCAGCGATTGTAAGTTGTGTTTCATCTAAGTGAGGCATACATTTCCGAACATATCCCAATCTTGCTTTTCCTAATATTTCAGGAAAAAAAAATTTCGCAGCAGCATTGGGCTCCACGACATCTACAAACCTAGGAGACAAGGCTGACTCTACAATGGCCGAAGAAGTTGATGAAACGAGGGGGTGAACATCTTTATCCATTCCATGGATCACACTGTTTAAAATCAAGCCAACACCTAATATTTTCACATTATGATTTAATATCATATTGAATTTCATAATTTCGACCTATCACAAATAAATTATATTTAATTGAAAATATTAATATCACCCTGTCACTAACAAAGCAATTCTTTTTTAATTATCAACAACATCAGTATTTATACATGTATCAATTCAATGTTGGGCATTATAAAGTCCGAGGACGGCATAGGCTAAGACTGATAGTCGCAATTATTGTCTTAAACATCATTTGTGCTGAACTTTTCCTAAAAAAAATCGCATCAGAAATCGTGAGTTTTCCTCAGGTCTCCCCCCCTGCAGCTCAATATATTCATTTTTTTGATCACATCGTTCTTGTTTTTTTGACAAAATCTGCTATTTATTGGAAAGTTTCATAAATCTATTACAAGGATTAAACATGACAGATATTAGTACTCGCGTAAAAAAAATCGTTATTGAACACCTCGGTGTTGATGAATCAAAAGTTGTATCAACTGCAAGTTTCGTTGATGACTTAGGATCAGACAGTCTTGACCAAGTTGAAATGGTTATGAAGTTCGAAGAAGAATTCAACATTGAAATTCCACAAGATGCCGCCGAAAAGATTACGATGATTCAGTCTGCTATTGATTATATTGAAGCGAATGCAAGCAAATCTGCTTAAATCTCATTTAATTTTTTAATGATATAATTGTACCCTGTGCAACATCTTGGAAAAGCCCAACGTTGCATATGAATATAATTTCAAAGGAGTTCGCATGCGACGCGTAGTAGTCACTGGCCTTGGAATGATCAGTCCGTTTGGCTATGGAGTTAATGAAAACTGGTCACGCATTATACGCGGAGAATCAGGCATTAGACCAATCACAGCATTCGATGTCAGTGATATCACAGCTAAAATTGGTGGCATGGTGCCATTAGCATCGTCAGCCGAAGATGCGCGTGATGGCCGATTCTGGGTTGATGGCGTTATCGAGCCAAAAGACCAGCGCAAAATGGATCGTTTCATTATGTATGCGATTGCTGCTGCGAAAGAAGCTGTTGAAGATTCTGGATGGAAGCCTGATGAAGAAGGATGCGAGCGCACAGGTGTTATCATTGGTTCTGGCATTGGCGGATTACCTCAAATTTCAGAAACGACGTTGACATTACAAGAAAAAGGACCGCGTCGCGTCAGTCCTTACTTTATTCCTGCTTCTCTTATTAATTTAGCTGCAGGCCATGTTTCCATTATTCATGGATTTAAAGGTCCGAATCACGCGCCGGTAACAGCATGCGCATCTGGTGCGCATGCCATTGGTGATGCAGCACGTATGATTATGTTCGGCGATGCTGATGTTATGGTTGCAGGCGGCGCTGAGGCTGCTATATGTCGCGTAGGTATATCAGGTTTCGCATCCGCACGTGCACTTTCCACCGCGTATAACGACACACCTGAGCTTGCTTCTCGTCCATGGGATGAAGGCCGTGATGGTTTCGTCATGGGCGAAGGATCAGGTATCCTTGTGTTGGAAGAATACGAACACGCTAAAAAACGTGGCGCAAAGATTTATGCTGAAGTGATTGGCTATGGTATGTCAGGTGATGCGCATCATGTAACGTCACCAGCTGAAGATGGCGGTGGCGCTTTCCGCGCGATGCGTGCTGCTTTGAAAAATTCTGGTGTTTCAGCTGAATCAATTGGTTACATTAATGCCCACGGAACGTCGACGCCTTTGGGTGATGCGATTGAAGTAAAGGCCGTAAAACGTCTTTATGGTGACCACGCATATAAATTGGCTATGTCATCGACAAAGTCTGCTATTGGCCACTTGTTGGGTGCTGCAGGCAGCGTAGAGGCGATCTTTTCGATTCTTGCTATGCGTGACAGTATTTTGCCGCCAACATTGAACTTAGACAATCCATCTGAAGGCTGTGATTTGAATTTTGTTGCGAAGGTTGCGCAAGAGAAAAAAGTCGATACGATTATGACGAATTCATTTGGGTTTGGCGGAACGAATGCGTCGCTGATTATGCGAAAGATATAAGGTACTCCTGCTATCTCCCTACGTCTTTTCCTAACCTAGCTTTCCTGCGGTGTGACCGCAGGCCCCACATTTCCACACACAAATACATGGATCCACGCATCACGTACGGGGGGAAACTAAAAAAAAGGGGTGGGGGAAATAGGAAACTAAAGTAGGCCTTTGAGCCTCCTTTTTTTATGTTTTTTCTTTGTTACTTCTGATCTATTCAATTCATCTGCTCTGAAATGAAGTCCACCCCCCTAAGATGATTAGTGACGACGCGGTAAAAATAAAAAAATATTTAGTCTTAACGATGCCACATGGTGAAGAGTACTCACAAATGCGTCGCTGGTTGGAAATGTTTAGGTGCCTCACTCTACTTTTCTCATTTTAAGAACATCCAAAAAGCTCCCGCCACCGCCAGCGCCACCAAAAGACATTTTGGGTCTTGCACTCTTAGCTTTTTTCTCTTTTTCTCGCCTATCAAGATCCTCGTCTTCCAATCCGACAGATAATCTTTTATATGCTTCGGCTTCTTTTCTTTGCGACTCTAAATCACGTAATTTGACTTTCTCAGCCTCTTCGGCGTCTTTAAGTCTTTTCTTTTCAGCGTCTTTTCTGTCTTTTTCTGCTTTGGCTTCTACGCGTTTTCTGTCTTTTTCTGCTTTGACTTCTTCGCGTTTTAAAAGATCCACCATTCCTCCTGCTGCAGAGCCTCCAGACGATGCTGACTTCGCACCACCAGCAGATGCTTCATCTTCCTTCTTCTTCAGCATTTTAGCAACATGACCTAATCCACTAGTGGCTACTAATTGAGATGTCTCTTGCTTCCTTGCCTCTGCCTCCTCTTCCGGTGTTTTGGCAGCTTTTGCACCGTCAGTTATGCCTTTTATAGTTTTTATATGTTCAATAGAAGGGATACCTTTTTCCCTCTTTTCTATTAATGGAATAATCTCAGCATAAGGAGCTTTTTTTAAATGATCCTCTCTTTCTTCGTCCAGCACAGATTCCTTCTCGAGCTCTTTTCTTTTAGCAATAATAGCTGCTTTCAATTTCTCCATTTCATTTAATATACCTGTCGTATCCGCGCCAACTCTTTCCAATTCACTTTTTTCTTGCTTCATACGCATAAAATTCGAAATATATTCATCGCGAATATTCCTATTCTCACGAGCAATTTTCTTTTGTAAAAGTGCGTCATTAATTGAATCTATATATGAATTTGCCACACCACGCTTGACCGCGTCTCCGCCTATAAAATAACTTTGATAAACAACATACTTTATTGATTCTAAAATATCCTCGTCTAAGTACCTAAAAGTGGGTCTTAATTTGCTGTATAAAATCTTTTGTACTTTATCTACATTATTAAACGCATCTTGTGTTGCTGATGGTGATACAGGAATGGAAAAATAAGACGGATCTATAAGCATAATATATGCAGTAAGGAACAAATCAGGATTGGTTCTAACCATTTCGAGCACAGTTCTATAGCGCTGTGTATTTTCAGAATCACTCAAATAAGCAAGCATTTCTTTCTTCTTTTGCATATCAAGGAATTTTAAAAATGCTTTCTCGATGCCTGGATTTACTGACTCTGATATGATCGCGTACAAACGACTTGCAACATTAATAATTTCCTGGGCTTTTGTTTTATCATGTCGTGTGTTTTCTATAGCTTCAAGCATCATTAATATCAGGACTTCTTGCCCCTTTTCATCTTTGAAAGAGCCAATTTCTTTTATAATTTTCCCGCCGTACAAATGTAATATAGGAGCATCCACATATTGCGCGTTTATTAATCTCAATGAAAATATTCTTGCTTTCTCATTCACGTAATTTAAAAATACTTTTTTTGTTTCAGGACTAACTGAACCAGATACCCTTAAATATAATTGTTCTGCTACACTCCTAACACCTGCATCTCTCGAAGAATCATTTATCGCATTCTCAAGCGCCGTAAGTATAGCTATTGTGGATTCATTTTGCGCCTCTGCATCATTGAGTGCTTGGATTTCATCTAAAACATCAACTCCAAGTCTACTTAAATCAGCTGCGTTCGAGTATTCTTGATCACTAATTTTACCTACAAGATCATCGATTTTTTTCTTGGAGTCATTCAGAAGTTTAAAATTAAGTATCAAAGAAAAAACCTTTCGTTGTTGGTCCTCGGTTAAACCATCAACGCCGCTTATTCCACCAATTGATCTTAATTGCTCTTCGCTAACAGGAGTATATGTGCCTGGAGTAGTTGCGCCACTGCTTTGTAGTTTTGCCTCAGCCTCTAGAAGTCTTTGCTGAATTTCGTGTAATTTTTGTTCGTAAAGGCCTTTGCTTCCTACAAGCGTGACAGCAGTATTTTTAAGCTCTTCTCTTTTTTGTGTAATCTGAGTTTCTTCTGATCGAAGAGCCGCTTGTTGCTGCTGCATTTTTTGCATTGCTCTTTGTCGTGCTGCAGATGCGTACACTGAATTGGATATTGTGAAAATTAAAATGACACTTAATATCAAAAATTTTATCATTTGCAACATATCTATTAATAAGGCTATACTTTAATTATATGATATGCATATTAAAAAAGTGTTAACAACTCAATGCTCTCGTTTTTTAGCAATGAAATCTTCATTTCCCCTCTATTCAAGCCAAAGGAAAAACATACTTTTTACCGAAGGTAACATGCATGCTGCGTATCCATATAATAATTTAATCACCAATTTATTTTTAAAACGTTTTAAATTTATATCCAAGTCCCAAACGAATTACATGATAACGTGGTGATAAACTACATATCACCTTCTCATCTGGCTCATGTTTCACAGGAAGAATATTTTCTGATGCAAATTTTTTGAATAATTGGTAACCATACTCCGCCCTCATGAATACTCCTTTTGGCAGATTAACATCAACGCCTACACCTGGCTCAAATCCCATTAATTTCTTTTGAGTATTCTTAAATACACCTGCAGACCCGTACTCTATACTAAATGAGCTACGCAACAGACTTCCTTTTATGAAAACAACAATTGAAGGCTCCATTGCATAACCTAATCTTAATGATCCTGCCCATGTATTGTTTCTATTTAAGGCCACATAATCATGGTCTACTCTTGGATCTACAATGTTCACATCACGAAGGTCCATTGGGTCCGTTGAGTCGTAAGCAGATATAGGCTTAATAGTAGTGCGCTCCTTTAATTTGTTGGAATCATACGAAACATCTATCATTAATAGTATTTTATTTATTTGATGAGCGTACCCCATGAATGAACCAAAACAAAAACCACTATGGGCTATTCGATCGGTTCCGGTTCCTTGCAAGTAGTATGTCCCAGCAAGGTTTTGATATCCTTTTTTAGCAAAAGTCGTCACATGATTATTACCATACGTATAATTCGAATTTATACCGCCATAGATTGCACCCGATTGTTGTTTTGGCTGGCTTTGTTTTGCCTCTGCGCATTGACAAAAAAAGAATAGTGCGCTAACAAATGTTAATAATTTCATTTTAAGGTCTTTCATTTTCTTTATTTATTTAATGGAAACGATTCACAGCACGTTTTTCATACTTACTTATTAATATTAGAATGTTAAATGCCCTCGCTCAAGTACAATTTTTTTCTTGTGTGCAACCTTTCACCGTCACTGTCATCTTCGGACTTGATCCGACTCGCCACGGCAAAGCCTTGAGCGTAGCCCGGAGATCTCTACCCTCTCCCAGGCAAATAGCTTATTGTTCAACTGATATTCACCAACATAAAACTATATGCCTTCCAACCCTTACAAGATCCTCGTGTCGAGCACGAGGATGACGCTGGGGTAGTGAATGTTGCATTAATTTTACTATTTTTATCCAACATCATTATTATTCACCCCCATGGACGTTGATGCCGCAGATCATTTTGAAAACGAACGGTGCCATCGTCATACATAAACGCTGATCCTTTTCTTATTGAAACATAGCCAACACAGAACGATCCCCAGCAAAATAACCAACAAGAAACCCTGTGTTCTTAAAAAACCCAAGTGAGCTCACTGAACGTTTTACCAACATAACCACCACAAAAAAGACGTTTAAACACTCTAAGAATAAAAGTTGGCTCTCCTTAAAATTAGCTGCTTAGTGGCCTAAACAAAGGGGGTCGGTTTATAATTGCAGATAAGCTCTGCTTTTTCTTTAAGATGCGCCTTCTTTATTTCAGCAGGGATTTTTAATTAATTTTTATGCCATTAAAAACGATCCTGTTAGCAGAATATTAATATTTTTTCAATATAATATAACTATCAAATACAACTAAGGTAGAAAAACATGAAAAAATCAAGTATTATTATTGCATGCGCGACCCTTACCATAATGACGCAACATGCAAAAAGCGCTGGTTTTTATATTCGTGATATTGTTGAAGCAGCACAAATGGACAGTCTTAATGATGTTCGACACTTCGCACGTCAACAAAGACCCACGCAAAATGAAGTGAGTCAGATATTCGAAAATGCTGGAAGCAATCTAAATACATCCATTATGGAATATATTTATGGCTTACACCTAGATGCCCCTCATTTAAGATTAATCGGTCAAGAAGCAATAAATAATGCATTTTCCCATGCTGCTTCACGTAAGCCTGAAGAAGATTATAATAACACAGCTCAATACATTCTACGTTTACATACCCGAACCCAACAGGTAATTCCTTTGCCAGATCAAAGGGGCATGAATAAAGCGCTTGAGCGCGCCTGTTCATACAGCGATTCAATAGAAGAGATTAATCGCATTATAGGCTTTCATCAAAGGGATCCTAATATTCCTTTACCAGACAGAGAAGGTGTGAACACTGCATTCTTGGCAGCCGTTGAGAGCATTTCTTCTTTCCCTCGACCTGACGTGTTACTCTTAAAAGAAAATCAATTGCGCCATCTTGCAAGATTACGCGGCCAAGATGGGCGGCGCTTATTAACAAGTGACGCACTAAAAATATCATTAATTTCTGCTGCTGAACTTGGCAATCATCAAGCTATAAGGCTCATTCATAATATAAGCGAAGACAATCCAGCAGACCTGTCTCTTAGTTCCGATGCAGTGAAGGATTCCTTAAAAGCGGCTGCAAAAAAGGGGTGTACAAAATGCTTCGATATGCTGAGAGAGTGTTTCGAGCTACTGTATCGGGCAATTCCAGAGAGGGATGTTGAGGAAATATATGCTCACATTGAAGAATTGAATGCCAATGATCTAGGAAAACGTGATCAATATCATCGCGATCTTATTGAAAAAAGAAGAAACATTTTAGACATTTATTTTGCACGTGATGAGCATGGCGTTTTATATTTAACCATGCCAGGATCTTACATTTAAAAAACAAAATAACAATCGAGCAAGAGGAGGGGATTCTTCCTCCTTCCTCCGTCCTTAGCTCATATTGGCGAAAGTAATAGTCTAGAGCAGAAATCCGCTAAGATTTGCACTCAATGTCCGCAGTCACAATCATGGAGAGTCCTTTAGGGCGCGGCCATGACGATCAAAGATCACAGCTTTGTGAATAGTGCTATCATGCTACCCCTGGTATACTCCGGATGTTGCTTGGCTCATATGCAGACCTGCTAGATAAAGTTGATTTCTACTCACTTTCGCTGCCTCCACGAGGCTGAGCCATTTGCTGTATTTCTCGTTCATGTATAGCTTGAACAAGTATTAAAAAATTCATTTAAGATCTTTCATTTTTTTTATTTAATAGCCATAATTTACAGTACATTTTTTATGCTTACGCCCTAATGATCGAATGCTAAATACGACTGCTCAAGTACAATTTTTTTCTTGTGTGCAACCTTTCACCGTCACTGTCATCTTCGGACTTGATCCGACTCGCCACGGCGAAGCCTTGAGCGTAGCCCGGAGATCTCTACCCTCTCCCAGGCAAATAGCTTATTGTTCAACTGATATTCACCAACATAA
>CAIOTO010000112.1 GCA_903861255.1 uncultured Alphaproteobacteria bacterium
ACAACATTTGTAACTTACTCCGAGATTCTCTTGTGTACTAAAATTCCAGAAATTTAAAATAATAAAATAACCAGAAGAGATATAAATACCCTTACTTATATAATATAATAAAAACGATTAATTTTTTATTAACATAAAATAAACAGCACAGCAAACATGCAAGTCACACAATTGTTTTGCCCCTCTTGACTCCCTCTTAGTTCACCGTCATAGTATAGCCATTATGAACTTTCATTTTGATAAAAGGACTTGTCATGACGACACTTAAAGGCTCAAAAACTGAAGAAAATCTAAAGGCAGCATTTGCGGGCGAATCACAAGCAAACCGCCGTTATCTGTATTTCGCACAAAAAGCAGACATCGAAGGATGCAACGATGTTGCTGCTGTATTTCGCTCGACTGCCGAAGGTGAAACAGGCCATGCACATGGACATCTTGAGTTTCTAGAATCCGTTGGCGATCCTGCAACAGGCCTTCCTATCGGTAATACTGCGCTAAATTTAAAAGCTGCAATTGCTGGTGAAACGCATGAATATACAGACATGTATCCAAGCATGGCGCGCAATGCACGTGAAGAAGGTTTTGATGAAATTGCTGATTGGTTTGAAACGCTTGCAAAAGCAGAAAAATCACATGCAGGACGATTCCAAAAAGCTCTAGATTCACTTAGTGAATAAGGCAAAATAGCTATGAAACGCGAAGGCAGCCTTGGCGCACCGACACGCCATCCACTTGATTGGGAAAATCCAGAGTTTTTGGATAAAGAGTCCCTTGATAAAGAAATGGAACGTCAGTTTGATGTATGCCACGGCTGCCGTCGTTGTTTTAATTTATGTGGATCTTTCCCCAAATTATTTGATCTAGTTGACGATAGTAAAACCGGTGAACTGGATAGCGTATCAACCGATGAGTACGCTGCTGTCGTAGACGATTGCACCTTGTGCGACATGTGCTTTATGACAAAATGTCCGTATGTGCCGCCCCATGAATTTAACATTGATTTTCCGCATCTGATGCTACGGTATAAAGCGTTTCAATTTGCCGAAAAACAAATTCCTTTTGTGAAAGGACAGCTTGCTGAAGTTGATCGTAATGCAGCTGTGCTTGGTCTTGCAGCACCCATCGTAAACGCTGCAAATAAAGAAGGTTCAATCGCTAGGCCTATTTTGCAAAAGCTTACGCATATCGATAAAAACGCCAGCATTCCAAAATTTTCAAACACAACACTGGTGCGGCAACTAAAAGACTCACCCGTTTTCACAAATAAAAATGGCCCCGCTTTTGGCCAAAAAGCAGTTCTATACGCAACCTGCTATGGCAATTACAACGAAACCCAGATAGGCCTATTGGCGACCAAAATCTTGAGCCATCTTGGCGTTGATGTCCGTGTTGAGTACCCAGGGTGTTGTGGCATGCCACAGCTTGAACTTGGCAATATTCCACGCGTCGCTGCGAGTGGTGATCGTATAGCAGCATTCTTTGGACCTTTCATAGATGATGGCTACACAATAGTGTCACTGGTGCCGTCATGTTCGCTTATGATGAAAAGCGAATGGCCGTTGATGCAGCCTGAAAATGCAACCATACAAAAATTAAAAGCGAATACAAAAGATATTTCAGAATATATAGTCTCGCTTGCGACGCAATTTGGATTAACAGAAGGGCTATCACCACTTGGCCAAAATGTCACCCTTCATTTGGCCTGTCATGCACGCGCGCAAAACATTGGCGCAAAAGCCGCTGAAATGCTCCGCCTTATTCCTGATATTGATGTACAAATCATTGAACGCTGTTCTGGTCATGGAGGAACGTGGGGGATGATGGAAGATCACTTCGAACTCGCCCTTAAAGTAGGCGCGCCAGCCGTGAAACAAATTGTGCAAAAGGGAAATCCAATTTTCTCATCGGAATGTCCATTAGCTGCCGAGCATATCCGTCAAGGTATCGCAAAACAAAAACCAGACGAATCAGTGCCTGATTTTCAAAAAATGCACCCAATAGAAATCTTTGCACGTGCATATGGCCTGGATATTGTTTAGATTATTGTATTATATCTTTTTAAAAAAGCCTCATGCCCAATACAACCAAACAAACTGCAACACGCACCTTCTGGATGGACCTTTTCTGGCTCACTCTTTTGTTCGCGCCTATCTATTTTCTTTTTCTTGGCAATCGTCCTTTTGCTACACCTGACGAAGCACGTTACGTTGAAATTCCCCGCGAAATGTTGGCAACAGGAGACTGGATAACACCGCGTCTCAATGGTGTAAAATACTTTGAAAAGCCCCCTCTTCTTTACTGGATCGAAGCCGTATTTCAATACGTGTTTGGCCTTAAAGAATGGGCAATGCGTCTACCAATTGTGTTGTTTGGCCTTACCGGAATCCTTAGCACGTATGCATTTGGACAACGTGTTTTTAATCGCCACGTTGGGCTTTATTCAGCATTTATCTTGGGTTCATCCTGCATTTATTTTGTTATGTCACGGCTGATTATTCTTGATATGGCAGTTAGTCTGTTTGTAACGCTTAGTCTTTTTTGTTTTTATAATGCGCAACAAGAAGCCAAAGAAAAAGACAGACGCCTCTTTTATGCCCTATTCACAGTTTTTTGTGCACTTGGAGTTCTTACAAAAGGTATCATGGCGCTTGCTGTACCTGGTGTAGTCATCGTTTTATGGGCAACATACAGTCGTCGCTGGCGTGCTATTTTCCCAGCTTATTTACCCTCAAATCTTATTCTATTCCTTCTCATCGCTGCACCATGGCATATCTTAGCTTCCCTCAAAACACCTGAGTTTGCCTATAAATATTTCATCGTAGAACACGTATTACGTTACGCGACAAAAATTCATTTACGTCATCAACCTGTTTGGTTCTTTATCCCAATTATCATTGGTGGATTCATACCATGGAGTGCACTTTTCCCGCACGCTTTTGCAAAAGCATTTCGTGAACGATACATGCACGTCAATGCATTTTTGTTGGTCTGGATAGCTTTTGTTTTTGTTTTCTTTTCGATATCTCAATCAAAATTGATTCCTTATATACTCCCGCTCTTTCCACCAATAGCATTGTTACTTGGAAACCTTATCAATGAATGGCTAACAAAAGGATCTCCTTCTAAATGGCCACTTAAACATATCTGTTGGCTTAGCTTTTTATGTGCTCTTGCAGGCTGCTTGGCTTACCGTTTTTTCCCTGAACTTACAACAAACAAAGCTGCTTTAGTCCCATACATAAATGTATTATCTTTATGTTTCCTTACAATTTCTGCATGTTCCCTTCCCTTTGGCTTATCTGGAAACTATTTAACTAAATGGAAAAATAGCTGCCTATTTCCACTATTAAAAAACAACTTAGGAATACGATTATTTGGCGTGTCGCTTGCAAGTTTATCTATTTTATTTGTATTAATCCCCGCATCACCTTATATTCAGCGACCATCACTTAACACACTTGTACAAACGGCATTATCACTAAGAAGACCCGGCGAACAACTCGCAAGCTATATGGCCTATTTTCAAGATCTCCCAGTTTACGCAAATGAAATTGTAACGGTCGTCGATACAAAGGGTGAACTGGAATTTGGTACAACCATCGAAGACACGCGTTTTTGGATGATGTCACGCGAAGATTTCAAAAAACGACTAGAGACAAACAAAACACCCATTTGGATTTTTGTACGCGATAATTCATTTGTGCATCTAAAGAATGATAATCCGAGAGTCAATTTTAAAGAAATTGCACTAGAGAATGGCGTGTACCTTGTTGTATCAGAAGCTAAATAGCTTATTTCCAAACGATACTATCGTCATGGCGAACCCGAAGGGTGTGGCCATCCAGAAAACAAACTGGATCACCACGTCGGCTTCGCCTCCTCGTGATAACGGTGACTTATGTCTACAAATACGACGGTCTTACTGAAAACAATTTTTCAACTTTACGAGCGCAATCACGCTTGACCATTAAAATCAACGTATCACCAACGCCAATAATAAGACGGGAAGGATTGAGTGTAATTTCAGCCCCTCTAATAATTGCCGCCACATGAATGGAATCGCTTACTGTTACATCTTCAACTGTCAGACCAATAATATAACTGGTCTCTCGCGCTTCTGCTTCGATAACCTCGGCATAACCACCTGCAATGGAACTAATAGCACGAACACGTCCTTGACAGACATGCTGCAAGATCGTTGAAACCGTAATAACACGGGGACTAATAATCGCGTCAACACCAAGCGATGTAACAAGGCTTGCATAAGTCATTTTATTAAGCAGCGACGTAGAGCGCTTTGCACCCTGTCGTTTTGCAAGCAATGATACCAAAATGTTCACACGATCATCATCGGTCAGTGCAAGGATCGTCTCTGCCTCTTGGACATTTGCCTCTGCAAGCACATCAAAATCGAGCGCATCACCATTAAGCACTTCTGTCGATTTTAAAATATGTGCGATCGCTTCTGAACGTTCTGCATTTTTCTCAATAATTTTGACTTTAATATCACTCTCTTGCGCCTCAAGCTCTTGCGCAAAGCCAAACCCAATATTTCCACCGCCGACGATAATCAGCTTACGCTTTTCTTCTGAAAAATAGCCAAAGGCTTCCATTGCAGCAGCAACATCACCCTGACGAACAATGAAATAAACTTCATCGTCAGCTTCCAAAAGATCATCCTTATTTGGAAAGAAAATATTATCACCACGGCATATGCACATGATAATAAGATCAAGATGAATAAATTGCGTAGATAACAAACGAAGTGGTGTGTTTAAAACGGGGGAACGTACATGGCAACGCACACCAATGACTTTTACTTTATCAAATGCTAATGAAATAACTTCGAACGCGCCTGCTATTTTAGTACTACGTGCCAATGATTTAGCCACTTCAACTTCAGGCGATATGGTGACATCAATCGCCATATTTTGCCTAAAATGAGCAGAGTTTTCGGTCGTTAAATAATTCTGATGACGAATGCGTGCTATTTTTGTTTTAACACCAAACAATGAATGTGCAACTTCACATGCCACCATATTCACTTCATCTGATGCCGTAACGGCAATCAACAAATCGGCATTTTCTGCACATGCCTTTTGCAATACATCTGGATGCGATGCAAAACCAACAATAGGCTGCACATCAATTTTATCACTAATACGTCTAAGAACCTCAGTGGACTGGTCAACAACAGTAACATCATTTTCTTCCGTCGCTAAATAGCGCGCAATACTATAACCAACCTGACCAGCACCAAGAATCACAACCTTCATAAAGTGGTTATGCCCCGACTGCTTCGTCAGTAATCATATCTTCATCATTACGATGTCTCACGTCATGCACACCAAGTGCGCGCAACTTACGATGTAATGCCGATCGTTCCATACCAATAAAGCGGGCTGTCTGTGAAATATTACCCGAAAAACGATTCACTTGTGCGAGCAGATACTCACGTTCAAATGCTTCACGTGCTTCACGTAAGGGCAACACAACAATATCAGCACTTTTGCTTTGCCAGTTTGATACAAACGTATTTCCATTAATAATTTCAGCCGGCAAATGTGATGCCAAAATGGGATGATGACTTTCTGCACCCGACATGATGAGCAACCAATCAATCACGTTACGTAATTGTTGCAAATCCCCAGGCCAATTATACGATTGCATTAACACAATTGCATCTTCCGCAAAAGGACGCGCTTGCATACCCGCAGCAGCAGCAGCTTCTTCCATTAACCGTTGTGCAAGTAGAGGTATATCGCTCACACGATCTTTTAATGCAGGTAAAACCAAATGCGTCACGCTTAAGCGATAATACAAGTCTTCTCTAAAATTTCCTTCTTGGATCATCAATTGCACATCATCGGATGTTCCACCAATGAAACGTACATCAATGGCAATTTTTTCCGTACCACCAACACGTGTGAAAGCTTGTTCTTGCAAAACCTTAACAAGACGTGATTGAAGCGGCAGCGGAAGCTGCGTAAGCTCATCAAAATAGACTGTGCCGCCATGGGCTTGCTCCAAAATTCCAATCTTACGTGGCTGATTTTGGTCATGATTCGCAATTTCAGTTCCTAAAAGCTCGGCTTCGAGTTTTGTTGGGTGCATTGCACCACAATTTACGACCCAAAATGAAGCATCTGAACGTTTGGATTGCAAATGAATTTCACGTGCAACGGATTCTTTCCCGGATCCTAAAGGACCTGTTATAAACACACGGCCATTTGTTGCTGCTATTTTATCAACCGTTTGGCGCAATTGTGGCACATTACCAGCACTGCCGACGAGTGCCGTTGCTGTTACACGCGCTTTCACACGCAGCTCGTCATTTTCACGTTTAAGCCGCGATGATTCAATGGCACGTTTTGCAATCAATAATAATCGTTCTGATTGAAATGGTTTTTCTAAAAAGTCATACGCGCCCTTTTTAATGGCTGAAACGGCAGTCTCAATAGTACTATGCCCACTAATCATAACAACTGGGACATAAGGATGGTCACGTTTTATTATTTCAAGGATTTTAAGACCATCACGTTCGCCATCACCAAGCCACACATCCAATACTACTAAACTTGGCTGACGCATTTTTACACAGTCTAATGCTGATATACCATCTGCCGCTGTGCGTGTTTGATAACCCTCATCCTCTAATATACCGGAAACAAGTTCCCTGATATCAGCCTCATCATCCACAATCAAGATATCGTGTGACATTCGTTCGCATCCTTTTCTTTTTTATCTCGTTTTGGAAAGCTTAATACAACTGTGGCTCCGCCCAGCTCTTTACTTTCTTCTAGTTCTATTCGACCATGGTGATCAGATACAATTTTGGTGACAATAGCTAACCCTAAGCCAGTACCCTTTTCACGCGTTGTATAATAAGGCTCAAGCAGCTTATTTTTCTCGTGTGCAGGGAAACCAGGACCGTTATCATCTATTGATATGTATAATATAGAGTTCTCTTCATAAAGTCTAAGCCTAATCTTCGGATCACGTAAAGAATTCTCATTTTCTAACACAGCATTAATTGCGTTTTGTAAAAGATTCGTTAAAACTTGATTCATCTGCAGAGGGTCTACCATAGCAGAGCATGTTTGGAATTCAGATTGAAATGCTAAATCAAGTTCAGGATGTGCTTGGCTTTGCAAAAATAGCGCTTGTTGACAAAGTTCAACCCAATCAACAGATTCAAGCTTTGGTTCAGGCATGCGTGCAAAATTTGAAAACTCATTGACAAGACTGCCAATACTACCAACCTGACGAATAATCGTATCAACGCATGCTTTAAATGTATCTGGATCTGTTGTAATTTCTTTCAAATAGCGACGTTTCAAACGCTCGGCGGACAACTGAATAGGGGTTAGTGGGTTTTTAATTTCGTGCGCAATTTTTCGCGCCATGTCAGCCCAAGTCGACTTTTTTTCCGATAAAATTAAATCGTGTTTTTGTTGCAATAATTGATGCGTCATGCGGTTAAAAGAACGACACAAATCGTCAATTTCGTTGTTTAAAGCATGCGTCTCAAGTTTGATTGTAAGATCACCCTCAGCAACAGCTTGCGCCGCTTCTATTAGTTTTGTGATGGGTTTAACCATTATATCGGCAATGATCAAACCTACCCAAATGGCTGCCATCAAAAGCAGCAATGCTACAATGGAAAAGAAAACAACAAAAGTTACTTGCACGTCAGCACGATGCGTTTCCAGTGTTGCATAATCATTAATAGCCGACTTTGTCAAATCAACATGCTTTAGTACATTAGGGTTAATAAATTTCCCAACAAGCAGATAGGTATCCGTTGTTTGGTCGAGCATAATTAAAGCACGAACACGATTTTTTACTTTTGATTCAATAGGTACAAAATTAGAAGGCTTATCATGGGCTTTTATGAGTGATTCTTTTAAGTCTTCAAGCATAACTGAAAATGCAAGATAGGAACGTCCTAAAACACGTGGATTTTTATGGCCGGATAAGATAAGAATCTCTGTCAAATCGAAGTCAGTAGCTGCCTGGTTAAGTTGATCGCAAATATAATCATAGCTTTCAGGGTTTTCTTGATTTTCCACAAAGGAACTAATATATGGAAGACAAGAACGCCTAATAGAT
>CAIOTO010000113.1 GCA_903861255.1 uncultured Alphaproteobacteria bacterium
ATGTATTTATCATTTCAACAGCACTGGATGGCCACGCCCTCGTTGAGGGCTCGCAATGACGGGCAAAGAATCTACACTTTTTCCTTTTAAAAAACTACCCTGCTCGTGATAACTCATCCAGTACATAGGGTAAAATACCACCGCTTTGCATATATCCAACTTCTTCGCGTGTATCAACGCGGCACAATAAATCAACGACATCTTGCTTTCCATCAGCTCGATGAATCGTTAGTTGCACTGTCATACCTGGCGTGATTCCATTTTCAAGACCGTTCAAATCTAACACTTCGTCGCCAGTTAAACTGAGTGATTTGCGTGTAGCGCCGCCAGTAAAGACCAACGGCAACACACCCATACCCACTAAATTAGATCGATGAATACGTTCAAAGCTTTCTGTAATAACAGCACGCACGCCAAGTAAACGTGTTCCCTTTGCAGCCCAGTCACGTGACGATCCTGTGCCATATTCCTTACCTGCAACAATAATCAATGGGGTATTTATGTGTTGATACCGCATAGACGCATCAAAAATTGACATGACATCAGCATTAGCATCCCCTAAATAACGCGTCACACCGCCCGTTTGATCAGGCGTCAATTCATTCTGAATACGAATATTTGCAAAAGTACCACGCATCATAATCTCATGATTGCCACGCCGTGCTCCATAGGAGTTAAAATCCAATATATCAACGGAATGATCCATTAAATAACTACCCGCAGGACCTTTTGCTTTTATATTGCCCGCAGGTGAAATGTGATCAGTCGTGATACTATCGCCAAGCAACGCTAAAATACGCGCGCCCTTAATATTACCGTGCTGCATCGCTTTCATATCACTTTTAAAATAAGGGGGATTCTTTACATACGTACTGGCATTATCCCAGTTATACGTTTGTGTTGGTTTTGCCTCCACCTGTTGCCAGTGGGCATCGCCATCAAATACAGCAGCATACCGTTTTTGAAATATCTCTGGCTTCATAACTTGATGAATCACGGCATCAATTTCAGCTTTTGTTGGCCATATATCTTTCAAATAAACTGGCGCACCATTTTTGCCCATTCCGATAGGCTCAATAGTCAAATCAATATGCGTGGTTCCAGCCAATGCAAATGCCACAACGAGCGGGGGTGATGCCAAGTAGTTTGCTTTTACATGCGCATGAATACGACCTTCAAAGTTGCGATTACCCGACAAAACACCTGCAACAGTCAAGTCGCCCTCCTCTATCGCTTTATCAATCGACGGGGCTAATGGTCCTGAATTTCCAATGCAAGTTGTGCAACCAAAACCAATGATGTGAAAGCCAAGCTTCTCTAACTCTGGCAACAAACCAGCGGTGGTCAAATAATCTTGTGCAACTTGGGATCCAGGTGCAAGTGATGTTTTAACCCACGGTTTTGCGGCTAGCCCCAAAGCATTTGCTTTCTTAGCCAATAAGCCAGCACCAATCAACGCGCTTGGGTTTGATGTATTTGTACAACTGGTAATAGCGGCAATAACAACATCGTGATTGTGTAATGAATAATCAGTACCAGCGACAGGGACACCTTCACCGACAGTAACAACCGATGCAGCTGTCTCTTTCATCGCTGTCAACGCTACCTTATCTTGCGGACGCTTTGGCCCCGCTAAGGATGGCACAACTGCGGCCACATCAATTTCAACCACTGAACTATAATGAATAACTTGATTTTCGTCACGCCACAAGCCTTGTGCTTTTGCATAACTCTCTACAATGCTAATTTGCTCTTCAGTGCGTCCTGTTAGCCTAAGGTAAGCAAGCGTTTCATCATCAATAGCAAAGAATCCACAGGTTGCCCCATATTCAGGTGCCATATTCGCTATTGTTGCACGATCCGCTAAGGATAGGGCACTCAAACCATTTCCATAAAATTCAACAAATTTACCAACAACACCTTTTTTACGCAAGGTTTCCGTTACTGTCAAAACAAGATCAGTCGCCGTACAACCAGCAGGCAAGACACCTTTTAAATTAACACCAACAACATCAGGTATAAGCATTGATACAGCTTGACCAAGCATTGCTGACTCAGCTTCAATTCCCCCTACTCCCCAACCAAGAACACCAAGTGCATTCACCATTGTTGTATGACTATCTGTGCCCACAACTGTATCCGGATAAAGGATCGTCTCACCTGAATCGAGTTTCTTTTGATAAACAACGCTTGCAAGGTATTCAAGATTCACTTGATGGCAAATCCCTGTTCCAGGCGGCACCACACGGAAATTTTCAAATGCTTGCTGTCCCCATTTTAAAAAAGTATAACGCTCCAAATTTCGTTTATATTCAAGATCAACGTTTTTTGAAAAAGCGCTTGCGGTCCCTGATTCATCCACCATAACTGAATGATCTATCACAAGATCAACTGCAATTTTTGGATTGATCTTACTGGCGTCACCACCTTTAGCAACCATCGCGTCGCGCATCGCAGCAAGATCAACGACAGCTGGAACGCCGGTGAAATCTTGCATCAACACACGCGCAGGGAAAAAAGAAATATCACGCTCGCCTTGCGTTTGATCGGAGAAAAATAAATTTTTTACATCAGATTCCTTCACCGTCACACCATCACATTGACGCCACACATTTTCGAGTAAAACTTTAATACAGTAAGGCATTTCGCGCCAATTACCCAATTGATCTAAATCATCAAGTGCAGCAATATGATATGTTTTTCCATTAATGTTAAGTGGTTTCAATTTTGTGTTCACGAGCAAGATACCTTTAATATTGTATTTATCTAAAATACATCAAGAAATATGGCGGATACAAGGTATTAATATATATGTCACGACATAAAAAAAGGCAGCGATAAAGCTGCCTCATTTAATCAATAGTTTTAACTATTTCTCTGATTTACGCTCTTCACGTTTACGATCATTTGGATCCAAAAACGCTTTACGCAAACGAATGCTTTTTGGTGTCACTTCAACACGTTCATCGTCTTGGATGTAGGCAATTGCTTGCTCCAACGTCATTAAACGTGGTGGTGCCAAACGAATCGCTTCATCCTTACCAGATGCGCGTACGTTTGTTAATTGCTTTGCGCGCAATGCATTTATTTCCATATCATTCTCACGGCTATTCTCGCCAATGATCATGCCTTCGTAAATAGGAACGCCACCACCAATAAAGAGTGTGCCGCGATCTTCAATTTTCCAAAGTGCATAATCTACAGAATCACCAGCACCATTGGAAATAAGCACACCATTACGGCGACCTTCAATGGCTCCGCGATACGGTGCATATGCGTGAAATACACGGCTCATAATACCTGTTCCGCGTGTTTCCGTTAAGAATGACCCATGATACCCAATCAAGCCACGTGATGGTGCATAGAATATAACACGTGTTTTTCCGCCGCCGGATGGGCGCATGTCTTGCAATTCAGCTTTACGAAGGCTCATGGATTCAACAACTGAACCAACATACTCATCATCAACGTCGATTTGAACTTCTTCAATTGGTTCTAAACGTTCGCCTGTTGTCTCATCACGCTGGTATATCACGCGCGGACGGCTAATAGAAAGTTCAAAACCTTCACGGCGCATTGTTTCAATAAGAACTCCTAATTGCAACTCACCACGACCAGCGACTTCAAATCCATCTTTTTCAGCTGTTTCTGTAATTTTTAACGCGACGTTACCTTCGGCTTCACGCATCAAACGCTCACCAACGATACGTGATGTTACTTTCGTTCCTTCACGACCAGCCAAAGGTGAATCGTTAACAGAGAATGTCATCGCCAATGTTGGTGGATCAATTGGTTGTGCAGGTAACGGAACACTAATTTCTGTTGCGCAAATAGTATCTGAAACGTTTGCTACTTGAAGACCTGCAATAACAACGATGTCGCCAGCAGATGCTTCTTCGACAGGAGTACGATCAAGTCCACGGAATGACAGTAACTTTGAAATGCGTCCTGTCTCAACAAGATTACCTTCATGGCTTAGTACTTTTATGGAGCTATTTAATTTAGCAACACCGCTATGAATACGCCCAGTCAAAACACGACCAAGATAAGGGTCATATTCACGTGTTGTTACAAGCATACTAAAAGGACCATCACCAAACGTTGGCGCTGGAATATGTTCAGAAATCTTTTTAAAGAGTGGCTGCAAATCTTTGCGTTCATCTGTAAGCTCAGTCACAGACCAGCCTGCACGACCCGATGCATAAAGCACTGGGAAATCAAGCTGTGCATCATTTGCATCAAGCGCGATAAACAAGTCAAAAATTTCTTCAAGCACTTCTTCTTGGCGTGCATCTGAACGATCAATTTTATTGATAACAACGATTGGTTTAAAACCAAGTTTCAATGCCTTTGAGAGAACAAACTTTGTTTGTGGCATAGGACCCTCTGCAGCATCGACAAGCAATACAACGCCATCAACCATACTAAGAATACGCTCAACTTCACCGCCAAAGTCCGCGTGACCCGGTGTATCAACGATATTGAAACGGATATCTTCCCAAAGGATCGATGTACATTTTGCAAGAATTGTAATGCCGCGTTCACGTTCAAGGTCATTCGAATCCATTGCGCGTTCTGCAACGTTTTGGTTAGCGCGGAACGTTCCGCTTTGCTTAAGTAGAGCGTCAACGAGGGTTGTTTTCCCATGGTCAACGTGAGCGATGATCGCAAGATTGCGAAGTTGTGTCATTTTTAAAATCTCGTTGGAATAAAAGTTAATTACGAATTGCTTAAAATAAGGACCTATTTAAATAAAAATGGCACGCCCTAGAGGATTCGAACCTCTGACCTACAGCTTAGAAGGCTGCCGCTCTATCCAGCTGAGCTAAGGGCGCACAAAAAATGATTATGATTCCTTAATGAATCTTTCAAGCACTCAACTAATATAAGCTATATTCACATAGTTTTCAAGATATTAAGACAAAACTGTGCAAGTTCATATAGTTTGAGACAGAGGAAGAGCCTCAGAATGAGTGTTTTAAATATACTGCATCTATGTTAATTCCTTCAAGTATGCCTGGGACGAGGGTACTGTATTTATCAACAGCGTTTGACAAATTTCAGCCCATAGCGCGAGTAGAATCATTCAGGACATCTTTACGTGCATCGAATTCTTCCCTGAAGGTGCGATTGCCCCGTTCTAACCCGCTATTGTACTTTGCCGATTTAGGAACTAGCACAATCCCTGGCATATCTAGTTTTGGCATACATCTTCAAAATCTCCTATAAATTCAGATCCCCGGTCGCCCTAAACAAAATTATTTTCATTTAATTCAGAAATAAAATATTAACCATTTATATATTAGAATATAATGATGTTAATAAATTCAGGCCTCATTATGGAACAAGAAACACTACTGGCTATCCAGAAGCTGATGGCTATAGCTCAATTTGATTTAGATGGAAAAATAATAGATGCAAATGCTAATTTCTTAAATTTAATGGGGCATAAAAAGAAAACATTGATAGGTAAATACCATTGTATTTTTGTCGATGAACGTTATAAGAATGGTCCAGGATATAGAGATTTTTGGAAAAGTTTACTTCAAGGAAACTCAGTCTCTAGTGAATTCAAAAGATTAAAGTCTGATAACTCGGAAATCTGGCTTCATGCAATTTATTGTCCTATCAAATCTTCTGAGGGCAAGATTACCTCCATCATTAAAATTGCAACCGAAATAAGTGATATGAAAGCTAGGTATTATGATAACTATCTTTTATCAAAGAAGCTGGATGCTATTAATAGCAGAATACCAATAATAGAATTTAATACGGATGGCACGATTGTTGCCGCGAACCAAACCTATTTAAATATCTTTGGGTACGAATTGAATGAAGTTATCAATAAGAAACATAGTATGCTTGTCCCTGAATATGAGCATAATTCCATAAAATATCAGGATTTCTGGAATATGTTAGCATCGTCGGAAATATCTGAGGGTGATTTTCTAAGAGTTGGAAAAAATGGCAAGAAAGTGCATCTAAAAGCGACTTATTATCCTATTATTGATGAAAATGGACACTGCATCCGAATATTAAAAATTGCTAAACATATAAATGAAAGAAAGGAAAAAACAGAAGGATCAGAAGAAATAAAAGAATTGTTAAGCGAATACATAAAATCTATCCGTAACAATGCCGACCGAATATCTGAATTGTTGGATGCATAGAGAGAAAGACGCCGCGGTACATAAGGGAAAATTCCAATCACTTTATTGTAAAGCTGCTTTAAGCCAGCCAGAGAAATAAGAAACAGAGGTTCGCTTACAAATACAAGCGGCGCGTATTTTTTTGCACACAGGATTCACATATATCGAAATAATATAGACATATTGTTGTTTTAGAATCAAGCAGTACTCACTTGAGTATTTCAAATTTAGTCAAAGGATAAGTATGACAATTTTCCATATCAGCAGGCAAAGGGTAGCTTTGATTTTCTGACAAGACAGCATTTGTAACAAGATTTTTATTGATGAATGTTAGCTCTAATACCCTTGAGACATCGCCATTTGAATATTTTGTTTTGAAAGTACTGAGTGCACAATTGTTGGCATGCAAATGTACCAAATAAAAATCTTTTAATAACTTTTCTAATAATCTATTAACCAAGACAATCTGACTATCTTTCGTGAAATGAACCTCTAAAACAATGCCGGTAATGTTAGCAAAAAAGGGATGTATACCTTCAAATGCTACATACTCAGCGCCCTCTATATCCATCTTGATGAACAACTTTTTATCTTGCAATTCCAACTTTTTCAATTGATCTGAAAATGTTGAAAATTTACCTGAACTTTTTTGGTGGCTATACAAATTACTATCATTGGCAATACATTCAGGAATGAATCTACATAAATTATTATTTACAAGGATATTTTCGACGCCGCAATCAAATCCAAACGATGGTTTTTGGTATAACGTTGAAAAACTTTCTTCGAATGAAATATCATCCGCAATACCATACCCTAAAAGAACATCTGCTTTTTCAAAAGCTACCCTTGGCACAAGATAGCCACCATCCCCTGGCTTTCCATGCCGAATCAGTTGAATAGGGCCACTTTGATCAAACACCGTATACACTTTTAACTTCAGAACTAGTTCTTCAAACAGTTGCTGTACAATTTCATTTTTTCCGGCAGCATTTTGGTCAACATTAACTGCAGAAAAACTAAGACCAGCAGTAATGACAACAGCGCTCAGCAAAATAAGAATTCCACGCATAAAATCCACAAGGCTAACTAACATACAACACTACTCTATCTAAAACTATTGACCAAACTACCACACAACAAATGCCAACCGTCAACCAACACAAAGAAAATCAGCTTAAATGGCATTGAAATCATCGCTGGCGGCAACATCATCATACCCATCGACATTAACACAGACGCAATGACCATATCGATGATTAAAAATGGAATAAAGATCAAAAAACCAATTTCAAATGCACGCTTAAGTTCGCTAATGATGAACGCAGGCACGAGGATACGCAGCGGCGTGTCCTCGGGCGCTTTAATTGTTTCGATTTTAGCAATATCAGCAAAAAGACGTAAATCTTTCTCGCGCACATTTTTAAGCATAAAAAGCTGGAATGGCTTTGATGTTCGCTTAAAAGCCTCTTTCTCTGAAATCTTTTCTTCAATTAAAGGCTGAATCCCCTCATCAAACGCTTTTTCAAACGTTGGCGCCATAATAAAAACGGTCAAAAACATAGCTAAACTTAGCAAAATCATATTTGGCGGAGATTGTTGTGTACCGAGTGCGCTTCGTACAAATGAAAATACCACAACAATACGTGTAAACGACGTCACCATCATTACAATTGACGGCGCAAGCGTTAAGACCGTCATCATAATCAACAACTGAATCATGCGACCCATCATAGAACCGCCGCTTGTACCCAAATCAAGGGTAAACGTATCGGCCGACACCGGTGTTATTACAAAAATCAAAAATAGTAAGGGAATCCAACAGCGTTGTTTCATGCGGAAACCTCAATTAAATTTTGATCATCAATTCTGTCTTTATTCGCAACATTTGTCGGCTCGTATGGTACAGGCCCTTTTAATACAACGTCTTGGTTAGAGCCAAGCAACACAAGATATGCCTCTGATTCATGGCGAATCCAGACAATACGGCGCTTTTGGTCAAGCGCCATCGACTCTAATACTTCTAATTTTTTAGGATTGAGACCTAGTTTTGAAAACCACTGTTTTTGTTGAAAATAACGAAGCCCATAAAGTGAGGCAAACATCAAACCAAGAACAATACAAAAAGCTGCAACCACGTGAATCATGCCAACTACCCTATCGTATACGCACGTACAGCTTTAACGTACTGGAAACTTGTATCAACAACAGATTGCATTTCTTTCAGACGCTTTTCAGTTGCGATATGATGCTGCTGGATATTCTCATGAAATGAGGAAATAAGCGGCTTGAATTCAGATCTATCTTCAGACGGCAACGCTGCAATTTGCGCAAGCAATTGCTGCAGATCTACTTCAAGTCCCTCAAAAGCAACGTCTGGATCTGTGTCTGGAGCCCATGAAGGAACGTTATCTGGCCAACCAAGGATACGCTCTTCAATAACTTGTAAATGTTCACGCAGGGAATTCATAAACTAAAATTTTATTAAAAACCACCTGATATAACTATGACTCGGTTTTAAGCCTTGCGCAAGTATTAAACACGTGCATAGGCCAACGGCACTTCATGCGCCTGTAAACGTTCATAAAAACGACGATTGAATTCAGAGGTAAAATCTTTTTTGGGGTCAGGCTTGATAGGGATAGAGGCCGACATTGTCACCCCAATTTCAGACATTTTTTTAATACCTAATGCACCAAGTTCACCTTTAATGTATGCACCAAATTTATGATCTACTTTCATCAATTGATATGTCTCATTAAGTGCTGCTTGTATACTCGTTGTTAACGCCTTCGGATCCACAACAAATTGCACAACCGCAACAGAATAATCACGGGAACAATTAATAAGCGAAGCCACTTCAGAAAGGGGAATCGTCTGCAACTCACCCGTAAAATGACGCAACAACAGTGTCCGCAATGATATTGATTCGACCGTGCCTGTCTTATCACCAACAATCACAGCATCTCCTACAGCAACGTTCCCTTCAAACAACATTAAGATGCCATTCACTAAATCCTTCATAAGTGCTTGCGAGCCAATCGCAAAAGCAATACCAATAATACTGAAACCAACAAGAAGGGGAGCCGTGTCAACCTTGAGCGTGCCCAGCACCATTAATATGGTCAAGACTATCAATACCCATTGGAAAATGGATTGTATAATCGGAGCTATTGTTTTAACAAGAGCCTGTGTCCCTGCGCTGGAATGAGTAGAGACTTTATTAAAAAGGCGAGCATTTTTAATATATCGTTGCGCTGCCTTATTTGACACACGCCAAATAAAAACAGATAAAGAAATTATAACAATTATCTCTAATATCTTATAAATCCAAGACTTCCAATCTACACTTAATAACGTATTTTTCAGATCACTTAGTGTCTCTATATTAGAAATGCCTCCACGGTCGGCATTAGAATTCAAAGTATTTTTTGACGGATGCGCTTTTATGCTTTGAGCCACTACTGAGTCACTCACAGATGCAATAACCTTTTCAATGGCATTAGAATCAATTGCATGAACGAACATACTACTTAATAAAAACAACCCAATAACAAGAAAGCGATTCATAAATCTGATACCAAAAAAATCTTTTCTCAATTATCTATGCTTTACATATCAATATCAAGCAATTGAAATGATTTTCTGGCGCTATATTTCTCGATCAGACCACAATGTCAAATAAATGCTCGTGGCAAAATTCCAACCCACCACGATGAGATGTTTTTTGATAATCTGTGCACCCATTTGAACTTATAGTCACTGAGTCTTCAACATTAGAAGCATCATCACGAGAGGCGGTGGATGCATTCTTTTCAAGCAACGCTGTGTTAAGACCGACATTCATTTGAACAACCGAGAGAGGCTTAGCTTCAGTTGAGACTTTAAATGTCCCTTTTGAAACATAAGGTGGTATAGACGACGTAATCATTTAAAAGCCTCCTGCTAATTAGCAATCAGAAATTTGAATGTTAAATTCCCTTAATATTTATTAATCTAGGTTTCAAACACTAAAAGTCAATAATCTGAAGCAAAATTAACGCTTTATTAATCTTTTTTTTCTATTGTAAGATTATGAAGGTGTGGCACAAAAATGCACATATATTTTTAAGGAGTTTTTTCATGAAATTTACAACATTATTAACAAAGACAGCTGCAATGGCTTTCATTCTTGCGGCGGGAATTATGCACAGCATGGCGGCTGAAGTAGATTGCGCTAATAATACGACATTTAAACCAAAAGCTAAAGAAGCATATGATGGATCTGCTGACACTTGTATTGGAGATGAAACGGCTATTGTAACAAATTCAAAAATGTCACTTAAGATTTTAAGTTTTTATTGTCAGAAAAAAACTATGCAAATGTCGGGTAGCAACTGGAAAACAAAAAATGCTGAATTTATGCCTCAAGAAACATGTGACAAACTTGGCGGCGTACTTGATTGCGCAGCAGAGCTTAAGTCATGCAAAACAAAAGCAGATGATAAAATAGAAGAATGTGCTGAAAAAATAAAAAATGACAAAAAGAAAGGCCTGAATTGCAGACTTGATGGCACATACGACGCAGTTTTCCCAGCGCTTCAAGGAAAGATAGGTTACTTTGCTACTCCTCAAGCTTAAACCTTTCTAGAAAAATTTTTACGAAAAAGTCCCGGCTCTCCGGGCTTTTTTTTACTCATATGCATCTGCCCACTCGACAGTTATACAAAATTCCGTCAGGATAGGAACGTTATACCAATTTCACTAATTTTCGATTAGTGCAGCCTTCTACGATATCTGCGCTTATCAAATACCTAAGTATGTTCCGCTACTAGAATTTTGAAGTCTTGCTACTCAAAGCTTTTTGAAAATGGTATTATTAGCAAAAATTTAAAAAAGGGAAAACACCATGAGTGACAAAAACGATCGATCAAAAGCACTAGAAGCCGCTTTATCACAAATTGAACGTGCATTTGGCAAGGGTTCAGTCATGAAACTTGGCCAAAAAAATAATGCTATCGAAGCTGAAGTTATCTCCACCGGGTCACTCGGCCTTGATATTGCGCTTGGCATTGGCGGCCTTCCAAAAGGACGTGTGATCGAAGTTTATGGTCCTGAATCCTCTGGTAAAACAACGCTTGCCTTACACGTTGTCGCAGAAGCACAAAAAAAAGGCGGCACATGCGCATTCGTTGACGCGGAACACGCACTTGATCCAGGATATGCACGTAAACTTGGCGTTAACATTGATGAACTTGTTATTTCCCAACCTGACACAGGTGAGCAAGCCCTTGGAATTGCGGATACACTTGTTCGTAGCGGCGGTATTGATGTACTGGTTATCGACAGTGTGGCAGCCCTTGTTCCTAAAGCTGAACTTGAAGGCGAAATGGGTGATTCACACATGGGACTTCAAGCACGTTTAATGAGCCAAGCATTGCGCAAGCTTACTGGATCCATTTCAAAAACAAATTGTATGGTCATTTTCATCAACCAGATTCGTCAAAAAATTGGCATTATGTTTGGCAACCCTGAAACAACGACAGGTGGTAATGCACTTAAGTTCTATGCATCTGTTCGTTTAGACATTCGCCGCATTGGCGCCCTTAAAGATAAAGACCTTATCGTTGGAAACCAAACACGCGTTAAAGTTGTTAAAAATAAAATGGCACCTCCCTTTAAAGTTGTTGATTTTGACATTATGTACGGTGAAGGCATTTCAAAAAACGGCGAACTTATTGACCTTGGTGTAAAGGCCAATATTATCGATAAAGCAGGCTCTTGGTATTCATATGGCACACAGCGCATTGGCCAAGGCCGTGAAGCAACACGTGTTTTCCTTAAAGAAAACCCAGAAATTGCTGCAAGCATCGAAAAAGCTGTGCGCGAGAATTCAACAGTGGTTGCAGACTCAATGCTGGCTGCAAATGACGTTAGTGCAAACGATGCGGCCGAAGCTGGCTAAGGCTAGCTAATCATAATTATTGCTGTTGTGAATTATTGCATACGACTCTTTTTCTTAGTTTCCCTCTGGCGTAACCAGAGGGTCCATTTTTGGTTAGCACATGGATATTCGGATCAAGTCCGAGGAAAACTAAAATAGTGCAACTGCCCCTTTTCACCACAAAACTTGCACAACAGATTCAAAACAGCTATATCTTAGCTATTCACAGGACATTTCATTATTAAAAAAAATTAGGAAGAAAAAATGACAAACATCAATTTCAATGGTGACGCCGTTCGTAAGCTCGCTGAAATCCTTGTTGAAACAGACCTAACCGAAATTGAATATGAAGAAAACGGACATCGCATTTATGTTGCACGACGTCCAGCCACTGTTACACATGTAGCTGCACCTGCTCATCATGTGCCAGCACAAGCGCCTGCACAGACACAAGCACCAACAGCTGAGCCAAAAGTGGCAACAAAAGCTGATTTTAATAAGCATCCGGGCGCTGTTAAATCGCCAATGGTTGGGACAACGTACCTATCACCTGAGCCAGGCTCTGCAGCATTTATAAATGTTGGTGATCGCGTTGCCGTTGGACAAACACTGTTAATCGTTGAAGCAATGAAAGTTATGAATCCAATTAAAGCAACTATTTCTGGCACAGTAACACATATTCTTGTGAGCGATGCGACACCCGTTGAATATGATCAACCCTTATTGGTAATCGAATAATGCGCCAAATTTCAAAAGTTTTAATCGCTAATCGTGGTGAAATTGCGCTACGCGTCTTACGCGCTTGCCAAGAAATGGGAATCAAAACGGTTGCCGTACATTCAACGGCTGA